>LNFD01000062.1 GCA_001464255.1 Actinomycetales bacterium Ga0077552
CCGTTGGAGGAGTGTAGGAACTCCCATCGTGGAAGACCTCGACCCCCACCCCCGACCGCCACGCCCGCGACCCTCACCCCCGCTTCATGACGAAGAGCCCGTCAAGGTGGCGAGGAAGACGTTGGCGTCGCCAGACTCCCGAATCCAAGGAGTTTGGGGCGACCTTGCTCGTGCAACTCCTTGGATTCGGGAGTCTGCGAGGGCGGGTGCCCCCCGCATCGAGCCGTGGTCGAGATCTCGCGGCTAGTCGCGCAGAATCCTGGTGAGCGACCGCTGAATCCGAGCACGTCAGCGCCGACGCCTGGGCGAGCGACCGCGAGATCGTCCGGGCGAGTGACCGCGTGATCCTCCCGGGCGTCTACCGCGCGATCCTCCCGGCCCGCTACCGCGGAATCCTCCCGGGCGCGCTACCGCGCGATCCTGCGCGCCGCCGCGAACTCCGTGATGATTCCGGGGTGACCGAGCGGCGTCGCCAGCACCGAGTCGGGGGCGCGTGCTGCGAGATGGGCGAATCCGGCGGCCGCGAGTAGCTCGTCGTCGAGGTGCAGCAGCTCGGCTGCCACGAGCGGCCACGGCTCGTGGGTGTTGCGCGCGTAGATCGTGCGGCCGAGGTGGCGCTCGTGAAAGCCCCAGCGCGCGGTGAGAAAGCGGCTGAGCTCCGTGTCGACGGGGGCCGTGCTGGGCCGAGCATGGATGCGCGTGGTCGGGCGTGCGCCCGTGCGGCGGCGCGAGCGGTACTCGATCGTGCCGGTGCCGGTGCCGGTGCCGGTCTCATGGTCATCGAGCCGCCGTTCTGCGTGCATCCACTCGTACGGAAGCCCGAAGAGGGCGCGCGCGGCCAGCACTGACGGCAACTGCTCGGCGTCGAGCGAGCGGAAGACCACGCCGCGCTGGCCCGACTCGTCGATCGAGTAGGTGCGAACGTTGATCTCGATGAACGTGCCCAGGCCGGGAACAGGCGGCAGCGGCATGAAGGCGTGGTCGCTCAGCACGAAGGGGATCAGACCGACCCAGGCGTCGCCGTTCGCGTCGACATCGGGCCGGGTGCCCGCCGGCATGAAGGGCGCCACCTCGTCGGGCGCGACGCGCCAGTGGAGAAAGATGAAGTCGCTCCAGCGCTGGCGGATCACCGCGCGGCCCGGCAGCGGGGGAGCGTGCGGGTCGAGGTCTGCCGGCGACCCGGAACGTGGTGCGGGCACAGAGGGCATGCTCTCATCATCCTCGCTTAGCCTGAGGGCACCATGACGCACGATCCGCTCTCGAGCACCCCGCCGCCGCTCCCCACCGGCGCCGCGCGCGACCCCGGCGACGCATGGGTCGACGGGCCGAACGGGCAGCGCTACTGGGGGCGCTTCGGCGCGGCGGGCTTGCTGGCGTGGCACCCCGAGGCGGGCATCCTGCTGCAGCATCGAGCGGTCTGGTCGCACCACGGCGGCACCTGGGGGCTACCCGGCGGCGCCCGCAAAGAGCACGAGTCGGCGCACGACGCCGCGCTGCGCGAGGCGTACGAAGAGGCCGGGGTTCCCGACGACGCCGTGACGCCGATGTTCGAGAGCGAACTCGACCTGGGCTTCTGGTCGTACACGACGGTCGCGGTCAGGGTCGAGCGGCTGTTCGCTCCGATCGTCGCCGACGCCGAGAGCGTCGCGCTGCGCTGGGTCGCCCTCGACGAAGTGGATGCCCTACCCCTGCACCCCGGATTCGCCGCAAGCTGGCCGGCGCTGCGAGCGCGGCTTCTCGGCTAGGCCGACGAAGGCTTGGCGTCTTCGAGTCGCTTCAGAATCTCGAGCGCATCGTCGGCGGCGTCGCGGAACGGGTGCAGCACCGTCGAGATGACTCCCTCGTGCAGGGCCTCTCGGTACAGGGTCTCGGCCGAGTCGGTGTGCACCGTGACCGCGATGGGGCACGTCGTGCCGTGCCGCCGCAGCGAGGCCGCCAGCGCGAGGTTGGTGTCGGCGTCGGGCAGGGTGCTGATGATCCAGCGGGCGTGACGAACGGGCAAGGTTTCTGGAAACTCCGGGCTGTTCGCGTCTCCGAACACAACCGAGACGCGGTCGGCGAGGTGCTCGGCCTCGATCTCGACGCGCGCATACGGATCCCACTCCACGACCAGCACCGTGCATCCGCTGTCGGCGATTTCACGCACCAGTTGCTGGCCGAAGCGCCCGTGCCCGAACACGATCGCGTCGAACGTCTCGCCCTCGAAAGCCTGGTCGGGTCGCGTGTGCTTGCGCTCGAAGATGCGCAGGGCGGGTTCGAGCCAGCTGTAGAGCTGCTTCGAGTACAAGATCATGTAGGTCGAGCCGGTGATCGTGATGAGCCCGACGAGGGTGACGAGCCCGACGATGCCGTCGTCGACCTGCCCGAGGTCTCGGCCGAGCGCGATGAGAATGAGACTGAACTCGCTGATCTGAGCGACCGCGAGTCCGGCGAGAAAGCCCACGCGGCTGGGGTAGCCCATGGCGCCCATGATGATGAGCACGATGATCGGGTTGCCGATGAGCACGAAGAGTGAGAACACGATGGCGGCCGGAATCTGATCACCGATGGTCGAGAAGTCGAGTTCTGCCCCGAGCACGATGAACAAGAAGTCGCGCAGACCGCTGAGCGATGCGGCGATCGACTCGCGATAGCGCGTCGACGCCAACGCGAAGCCGGCGAGGAAGGCGCCGACCTCGATCGAGAAACCGAGCACGTCGGTGATGGCGGCGAGGGCGACGGCCCAGGCCACGCTCCAGACGATGAGCAGCTCTTGCGAGCTCGCGATGCTCTTGAGCAGCCACGGCAGCACCCAGCGCATCATGAGGAACAGCCCGATGAAGATGCCACCCGCGCTCAGCACGAGACGCAGCACCTGATCGCCGATGGGGGCGTCGCCGCCACCCGCGAAGCTCGTGAGGGCGATCATGGCCACGATCACCACGATGTCTTGCACGATCAAGAAGCCGAGGGCGATGCGACCGTGCAGCTCGT
>LNFD01000063.1 GCA_001464255.1 Actinomycetales bacterium Ga0077552
TTTGACGATGATGATCGTCGACGAAAACGTCAGGGCGACGGCGACGTAAAGCGCGGCAGCCGGGTCGAGCCCGAACAGCAGCGCGATGCCGAAACCGATGGCTGACGTGAAGACAACTTGGCCGAGGCCCGTCAGCAGCGCGACGACTCCGATCGACCGGATGAGGTTGATGTCGAGCTTGAGCCCGACGAGAAAGAGCAGCATGGCGATGCCGATCTCGGCGAGCAACTCGAGCGGTTCGGCCTCGTCGATCCAGCCGAGCACACTGGGCCCGACGATGATGCCGACCAGGATGAACGCGATGAGCAGCGGCTGTTTCGCCCGATGGGCGAGGAACGCCACCACACCCGCGACCGCCAGAATCGCGGCGGTCAGGCCGAAGGTGTCGATCGGGAGCTCCACACCTGTCACGGTATCAAGGGCGCGGTGCGGCGGGCGACGTCGTCTCGCC
>LNFD01000064.1 GCA_001464255.1 Actinomycetales bacterium Ga0077552
TCGGCGTCGGCGACGACCGGATGCTCGATCACGGCACGAAACACGTCGGCGACGAGCGTCGTGCCGGCCTCGTTGGCGGCGTCGGTCGTGAAGGTGCCGAGCGGTTCAAGCTCGGCGGGCTCGAGACGCACCCCGAGCTCTTCGTGCAGCTCGCGCGCCAGGGTCTCGGCGGGCGACTCGCCGGGTTCGGGCTTGCCGCCGGGCTGCATCCACACCTGGGTGCCCCGCTTGCGCACGACGAGCAGCCGCCCGCCGTCGTCGACGGCGAGCACGGCCGAGACGCGGATGACGGGCCGGTCGGCGGCGTCGGCCCCGGTCACGCGCGGTGGTCGAGAATGGTCGTGATG
>LNFD01000065.1 GCA_001464255.1 Actinomycetales bacterium Ga0077552
GCGGAACGAGAGCGAGACACCCATGGCTGACAAGAACTCGGGCATCATCGAGCCCCCCATCGACGAGCTGCTGTCGAAGGTCGACTCGAAGTACCAGCTGGTCATCTTCGCTTCGAAGCGCGCGCGCCAGATCAACGACTACTACGCCGATCTGCACGAGGGCAGCCTCTTCGACAACGTCGGCCCGCTCGTCGACTCGACCGTCGACGACAAGCCGCTCTCGGTGGCGCTGCACGAGATCAACGAGGACAAGCTCGTCCTCACCCGCCTCACGGACTAGGCGCGGTTCGCATGACCGCCGCGGCGACGGATGCCCCACGTCGTCTCACGGTCGTGCTCGGCATCACGGGCGGCATCGCGGCGTACAAGGCCGTCGGCGTCGCGCGCGCCTTCGTCGTGGCCGGCCATGACGTGCACATCGTGGCCACGGAAGGCGCGCTGCGCTTCGTCGGCCGCCCGACGCTCGAGGCGATCAGCCGCAACCCGGTTCACACCGACCTCTACGAGGGTGTCGCGGAGGTGCGCCACGTAGCGCTCGGCCAGCGGGCCGACCTCATCGTCATCGCCCCGGCGACCGCGCACACGATCGCCTCGCTCGCCGCGGGGCTCGCGGGAGACCTGCTGGGCACGACCGTGCTCGCGAGCGCTGCCCCGCTCGTCATCGCCCCGGCGATGCACACCGAGATGTGGGAGCACCCCGCCACGGTCGCCAACATCGCGACTCTCCGCGCCCGAGGTGTCACGATCGTCGGCCCCGATTCCGGTCGGCTCACGGGCACCGACGTCGGGCCCGGCCGGATGTCGGAGCCCGAGGCGATCGCGGCCGCCGCGCTCGCGGTCGTCGGCCCGCACGACCTCGTCGGGCGGCGCATTCTCATCTCGGCAGGGGGCACGCGCGAGCCCCTCGATCCGGTGCGGTACCTCGGCAACCGCTCGAGCGGGCGCCAGGGCGTCGCGCTGGCCGAAGCCGCCCTCGCGCGCGGCGCGACCGTGACCCTCGTCGCCGCCCATCTCGAGGTGCCGGCTCCCGCGGGCGCCGAGGTCGTCGAGGTGGGCACCGCCGCGGAGCTCGACGCCGCCATGCGCGCGGCGTCGGTCGAGGCCGACACGATCATCATGGCCGCCGCGGTCGCCGACTTCCGCCCCGTCGTGATCGCCGAGGGCAAGATCAAGAAGGACGCCGTGGGCGAGTCGCTCGAGCTGCGCCTCGAGCGCACGCCCGACGTGCTCGCCGGCCTCGCCGCAGCGCGGCGACCCGGTCAGCGCATCGTCGGCTTCGCGGCCGAGACCGAGGCCGACGACGAGCGCCGCCGGCAGATCGGCGCCGAGAAGGCTCGGCGCAAGGGCGTCGACCTGCTCGTCGTCAACCCTGTCGGCTGGAGCGAGGGCTTCGGCTCGACGACCAATTCCGTCATGATCCTGGACGGCGCCGGTAGCGTTGTCGCTCGGGCCGAAGGAGACAAGGCGTCGGTGGCGCACCGTATCCTCGACCTGCTCGTGTAGCCGCGCATCCCGCCGCTCACCGTTCCCGCCCGTCCGACGACACCAGGAAGACCCTCATGACCGCGTTGCGACTGTTCACCTCCGAGTCGGTCACCGAGGGCCACCCCGACAAGATCTGCGACCAGATCTCCGACAGCATCCTCGACGCCCTGCTCACGGCCGACCCGCACAGCCGGGTCGCGGTCGAGACCCTCGTCACGACGGGCCTTGTGCACGTCGCGGGCGAGGTCACGACGAGCGGCTACGTCGACATCCCCGGCATCGTGCGGCAGCGCGTCACCGACATCGGCTACACCTCGAGCGACGTCTGGTTCGACGGCCGCTCGTGTGGTGTCTCCGTGTCGATCGGCGAGCAGTCGCCCGATATCGCCCAGGGCGTGGATGCCGCCTTCGAGTCGCGCGAGGGCGCGAGCACCGATGCGGGCGACGTGCAGGGCGCCGGTGACCAGGGCATCATGTTCGGCTACGCCACCACCGAGACGCCGCAGCTCATGCCGCTGCCGAT
>LNFD01000066.1 GCA_001464255.1 Actinomycetales bacterium Ga0077552
CCAGGACGCCGCCTACGGCGGACTGCCCAAGCAGGGCGTGGTGTTCGTGTCGGTCGCCGATCGCGACAAGCGCGCGGTCGTGCTCCCGGCCCTGCGCCTGCACCAGCTCGGTTTCGAACTGTGGGCGACCGAGGGCACGAACGAGGTGCTCGCGCGCTACGGCATCGCGGCGCGCGTCGTGCGCAAGCACAGCGGGGCCGACGACGGCGAACCGTCGATCGTCGACCTCATCAACGCGGGCGAGGTCGACATCGTCATCAACACGCCATCGGGCCGCTCGGCGCGCGCTGACGGCATCGAGATCCGCACAGCGACCGTCGCGGCCGACAAGCCGCTGTTCACGACGATCGCGACGGTTGGTGCTGCGGTCGCCTCGCTGGAGACGGCGACCGAGCCAGTGTCGGTGACGAGCCTGCAGGACTACGCCCTCGCGCGGGCGGCGCGCGCATGATCGCCTTCGGCGAGCGCCTGAGGGCGGTGGTGGATGCTCACGGGCGGCTGTGCCTCGGCATCGACCCGCACGCCTCGCTGCTCGAGCAGTGGGGTCTCACCGACGATGCCCAGGGGGCGCGGTCGCTCGCCATGACGGCGATCGAGGCCGCGCACGGCCGGGTCGGCATCGTCAAACCGCAGGCTGCCTTCTTCGAGCGCTTCGGGGCCGCGGGCTACGCTGTGCTCGAGGAGGTCATCCGCACGGCGCGCGACGCCGGGTTCCTCGTCATCGCCGACGTCAAGCGCGGCGACATCGGCTCGACCGCGGCCGCCTACGGCGAGGCCTGGCTGGCCCCCGGCTCGCCGCTGGAGGCCGACGCCATGACCGCCGTCGCCTACCAGGGACTCGGGTCGCTCGACCCCGTCATCGCGCTTGCCCAGCAGCACGGCAAGGGCGTCTTCGTGCTGACCGCGACATCGAACCCCGAAGGCCGGGGCCTGCAGCAGTCGGTGAGCGGCAGCGGCCGCTCGGTCGCGGGCCAGCTCGCCCGCGATGTCGCGGTGCGCAACGCCGGCGCTCGCGGCTGGGGATCGATCGGCGTCGTGATCGGCGCGACCGAGCCGATCGCGGCGAGCGGCATCGACCCGGTCCTGCTGCAGCACACGCCCGTGCTCGGGCCGGGCTTCGGCTACCAGGGATCGCGGCTCGGCGACCTCGCGAGCGTCTACGGCGTCGCGGCGGGGTCGGTCATCCCGACCGTCACCCGCAGCGTTCTCTCGGCCGGTCCGGCGGGGCTCGCATCGGGCGGAGCTCGCGGCGTGACGGCGCCCATGCCCGCGGTCGACCGCGCCGCCGCATCGCGCGCGGCGGTCGCGGCACGTCGCGCGCGCGCGGCGGTGAAGGATGCCGTGCGGGCGGGCGAGCGAACCGCCCTCGAGGTCGCGGAGGCCGCGGGCCGCGACGCCGCTCTCCCCGAGGCCGGGATGCGCGTCGCCGAGCTGCTCGGAACCCTGCGCGGTTTCGGCCCCGCGCGCGTCGCCGACGCGCTCGAGACGCTCGGCATCTCGCCCGTCAAGAAGCTCGGGGGTCTCGGGCACCGGCAGCGTGCGCGCCTGCTCGACTGGCTACGGGCGCGCGAAGGGGGCCGCGGTCGCGGGCGACTCGTCGTGCTCGCCGGCCCGACGGCCGTCGGCAAGGGGACGGTCTCGACCTTCATCCGCGAGCACCACCCCGATGTGCTCCTCAGCATCTCGGCCACCACGCGTGCGCCGCGACCGGGGGAGCAGGACGGCGTGCACTACTACTTCGTCGACGACGCGGGCTTCGACGACCTCATCGAGCGCGGCGAGCTGCTCGAGTGGGCCGTCGTGCACAATGCCTCGCGGTACGGTACGCCGCGCCCACCCGTCGAGGCCGCGCTCGCCTCCGGCCGCAGCGTGCTGCTCGAGATCGATCTCGCGGGCGCTCGGCAGGTGCGGGCCGCGATGCCCGACGCCGTGCTCGTCTTCCTGCTGCCCCCGAGCTGGGAGGAGCTCGTGCGCCGGCTCGTCGGTCGCGGCACGGAACTACCCGAGGAGCAGGCCCGGCGGCTCGAGACCGCGCGCGTCGAGCTCGCGGCGCAGGACGAGTTCGACGAGCTCGTCGTCAACGACGATGTGCGCCGTGCGGCCCAGGAGGTCGTAGACTTGCTCGCAGTGCCCAGCGGCGGAGCGCGGCCGGCCGGCCGCGCCGGCTCGGCGCGATAGCGGCACCGGGAGCCTCCGCGCCCCGGGCGGAACGAGAGCGAGACACCCATGGCTGACAAGAACTCGGGCATCATCGAGCCCCCCATCGACGAGCTGCTGTCGAAGGTCGACTCGAAGTACCAGCT
>LNFD01000067.1 GCA_001464255.1 Actinomycetales bacterium Ga0077552
CACGCGCACGACGAGCCCCGACTCGCTCGCAGGGTCTTGCGCCTGACGGATGTCGATCGAGGCGTTGACCTGGAACTTCTGGCCACCCTGAACGATGTCCATGTTGATGTGGTCGCCGTTGGTGAGAGCGCGGCCGGGGTAGTTGGTGGCGATGTCGCAGTCGAGGTCGTTGCCGGCCGACGGCACCGAGGGCACGGTGCAGTAGATGACGTGGCTGATGCTGTTCTTCTCGGGGTGCACGAACGTGTCGCCCGCCGTGAGGGTTCCGCCCGTGCTGTCGCGCGTGAAGACCGCGTTCTCCTGCTGCACGCTGTTGCCGGAGCTGCCCGCCTTGACGACGACCTTCGAGTACGCGAGACCGGCACCGAGCGCCGGAAGCGTGAACGGGGTCGTGGTCGAGTTCTCGGTCGAGAACGACGGCTTGACGCAGACCTCGCCGGGCGCCTGCTGCCAGTACGACTCGGAGTTCGTGTTCGTCGCGTTACCACCGCCCCCGCCGTTCGACGCGACCGCGGCTGCGGTGCCGCCGACAGCAGCGCCGAGCGCCAGAAGAATCGCGGTGCCGGCCGCGATCACGCGGGTACGAACGATGGTGCGGCGCTCACGGCGCCGCTGCTCTTTGCGCAGCATGGGGTGTGCTCCTGGGGGAGGGAGCCCGAGCTCTCGTGCTCGCGGGGACGAGCCTGAGAGTGCAGGTGTTCGGGTATTCGGGTAGTTGGTGCATCACGGCCCTGCGCGAACGTCGGGTGAGCACAGCTCGTGACTATGGGTCAGGATACCGACTTCGCGAGACTCCCCCAACATGAACCAGTCTGTCTACCCTTTCATTGGGGGGTACGCGAACGACCGCGCAACGATCGATCACAGACGCGCGGATGCGCCGGGCCGTATTCGGGTCGGCCCGGCGCATCCGGTCTCGCGTTGAGGAGCGGGTTACACCTCGACGCGGTGGCGGCGGACCACGAAGCCCATGCCGGCCACAGTGAGCAGCACGGCGATCACGCCGAGCCAGCTCGTGATCTCGCTCGTGCCCGTGAAGGCGAGCGTGTCGAGCTCGGTGCAGTTGACGTCACTCGACGCTCCCACCGTCAGCGGGTCGAACGTGACCGTACGACCTGAATCGTTGACACTGTCGGTCGGCAGGAACGCTTGCGCCGTCACCACGTAGGTTCCCGGGGCAACCGAGGTGGTCGCGCTGGTCAACTCGACCTGCTGCGGCGTTCCGAAGGCCAGGTAGTACCGCACGGGATTCGGGTTCTCGTCAGAACCCTCCGGGAACACGACCCTGATCGATCCGCTCACGAGCGAGCCCGAGGGTGTGCAGACCTGGTCGGTGCCGCTCACGCTCGCGGGCCAGTTCGGCAAGGGCGGCAGGTCAATGCATCCGCCCGAGATGCTGAACTCGTGCGACCAGGTCTCATCGCCCTCCGGCACGACATATCCGGCCGGCGCCGTGACGGTCACGACGACGATCGAACCCGGAGGAACAGGCACGGTCACCGAGTCTTCGCCGTCGAGGAAGACGACGTTGATCGGGCTACCCCCGTTGATCGTGTACGAGTACGACACGTTCGGCGAGGCCGAGACAGTGAAGTTCGACACCGGCATGAGAGCCGCGGTGAGCGGTGCGACTGCCGTCGCGGAGGCGAGCTCAAGCTCAGTGATGCACTCATCGACGTAGGTGATCGCAGGCACGACGACCGGGCAGTCCTCGACAGCGTTGAACTCGAAGGTGAAGGTGACAGCACCAGTGACCGGGTCGACAGCGGACGTCCCGCCAGTCACACCTTCGACGCTGAGCCCGTAACCGGGGAACCCGTCGGCGACGTCAACGGTCACGGTGATGACTCCGGGCGTCGTGACCAGGACCGTACCCGGCAGGGCGGGGTTGCCCGGCGCCGAGGTGCTCCAGACGAGCTTGTCGCCGTTCTGCTCCTCCGTGCCGAGTCCGACGGTGAAGGAGCCGCTGGGGCGCTCGCACGTGAAGTCGACCGACGACCCCACCACGTTGATCGCCGGAAGCGTCGGCGGGCCGAAGACGAACTCGTCGCACCCGATCGAGAGCGAGCGAACGACGCCCTCACCGATCGCACCCGAGCCGAGCGAGTAGCCGATGGCTCGCGCGTCGACGACCCAGCCAGCAGCGACGAACGCGTCGAAGAAGTCGTCGAGGCTCCCGTAGGCGAGCTGGTACCCGGGGTTGGGGCCAGCCGGCATTCCGGGGACAACCTTGTTGATCCACCACTCCGAGAACAGGGGTTCGTAGACCAGGTTTCCGAACCATGCTCCGTCTTTGTAGATCGTCACATTGAGGCCGGCACTCGCGCCGCTCGTGGTCTCGTAGTCCATGGAAGGAGACCCGATCTCACCAAAGGGAATCGGCGAGCCGAGAATCACATAGCCAGCAGACTTCGCCTGCGACAGGTTCTCGCCGAACGTCGCAATCTCGATGCCGTTGTTTCCGAGAACCTGGCTGCCACCCGAACGGGTCTCGAAGTACATGCCATCGAGCGTCCCGATTTCCGTCACCGGATTCGGCGTTTCACACTCTTGAATCTCCGTGGTGTCGCACGGCGGAACCGTCATGTACCTTTCGAGGTCGTGGTGCTGAGCCGCGTAGATCGGCGGCCAGCCGATGTTGTCATCGGGGTACTCGATGGTCAGAGGCCAGGTGAACTCGCCCGTGAACGACACCTTGTCTTGCTGCACCGCCCAGCCGGGGCCGCAGACATCTTGCGGCAGGTCGCCGGGGAATTCAGAGAACGAGAACCATTCCTTGCCTTCCTTGCTGTCGATGAAGCGCTGAGGGCCAGAATTCGGCCACGATGCAGGCTGGCTCGGGTCGAGCTTCTTGTAGAGGTAGAGGCCAACCTCGAAGTCGCACGTAATCGCCTCAACGGCGGGAACGTACTCCTGCACCACGATGATCGACTCGGTCCAGAAGAACCAGTCAGCATTGCCCTGACCGGGGTTGTCGCGCTGGAACGGCACGCCTACCGGATCATCAGCGTGCGCGCCGGTCTTGTTCGTGGTGTTGGCCTGCCAGTTGGCGCTCGGCGGGAACTCGGTCGGCGCCTCAGTGATCGGGCCACCCGTCCATGAATAGCGCTGGTACTCAACGCGCGTCTGCTCGAGGATCTCGGGCTGAGCGTCTCGTTCGATACACGAGACGTTCGTGCTCTGGCCGCCCGTCTCCGGATCAGGTTGTGGCACCACAGCGACGGCGGCGCCGGCACCGCCGACGCTCATGCCGAGGGCAAGGACGGTGGCGGTTGCAGCCGCCAGTACTCGGGAACGCAACATTGAGTGCTCCTGGGGGTTGGAGCCCAAAAATCCACGCAGTGTCTTGGCGAGGGTGTTCGGGTATTCGGGTGGGTGATGCAACGCACCGACGGGTAATCGGCGTGTTGTGCGCAACCCTCGACGAACTTCGGGTATGCCGAGCCTGCACTGATCGTGAAGAGTACTCCTCAGATCCGACATCCGACAAGAGGACGACGATCCTCATAAGTAATGCCCGCGTAGCGATGGTCGTGCCTCATAAGTCGATGCCCGGATAGCCGTAACGCTGGAGGGCATGAGAGAAGGCTTGTC
>LNFD01000068.1 GCA_001464255.1 Actinomycetales bacterium Ga0077552
CTCGGCGATGCGGGCGTCGACCTCGGCCGCGAGGGCCTCGACGTCACCGCCCTGCGCGATCTTCACGAAGAAGTCCTGCAGCACGCCCGCCGCCTCGACCTCGGCCCAGGCGGGCGAGGCGGGGGTCAGCTTGGCGTTGCTCGCCGCCGCCGAGATCGCCTGCGCGGTCGCGTCGGTGCCGATCGTGTCGCCGAGCGAGACGAGCGCGGGCACGAGGCCGGCGCCGCCGAGGATCGACTGGTAGCCCTCGCTCAGCATGATCGCGAGCGCGCTCTTGGCGAGCTCGGGGTGCTGCGAGTTGGCCGACACGGCGATGTTCGAGCCGCCCGCGAAGACCTGCGCGGGGCCGCCGTCGATGCCGGGCAGGGCGAACACGCCGAGCGTGGCCTCCTTCTCGGGGCAGCCCGGCGCTTCGGCGTCGGCGGGGGCCAGGATGCTCCACTTGAACCAGCTCGGAGCACTCAGGTGCCCGATCTCACCGGCGCAGAACGGCACCTGGGCCTCAGCCTCGTTGCCGTCCTTCGGCGCGACGGAGGCTTCGGTCATGACCTGCTGCACCTGCTCGAGGCCGGCGATGGCCTCGGGGCTCGAGAAGCCGGGCACCCACTCGCCGCCCTCGAAGGTCGCGATCTCGCCACCGTTCTCCCACACGTAGGGCAGGGCGTTGTACCAGTCCTGACCGGGGAAGTAGATTCCCGAGACGCCGGGGTTGGCCTCGGCGATCGCGATGCCGTTGGCGATGTACTCGTCGAGCGTCGCGGGCACCTCGAGACCGAGCGCCTCGTACATCGCGGTGTCGTAAAACACGACGCGGGCGCCCGAGTAGTACGGGGCCGCCGAAAAGACGCCGTCGTAGGTGCCGGCCTCGACGAACCCGGGCAAGAGGTCGTCACCGCCGAGCGCCTCGTAGTCGGCCGTCAAGTCGAGGAACGCGCCGGCGCTCGTGAAGGCCGCAGCCTGGGTGTTGCCGACCTCGACGACATCGGGGCTGTCGCTGCCCGAGAGGCTCGTCGTGAGCTTGTCGACGAGCCCGCCCCACGCCTGCTCCTCGATCACGAGGGTGTTGCCGGGGTTCTCCGCCTCGAAGGTCTCGACGAGGTAGTCGCGCGCCTCCTGCGGGGTGTCGGTGCCGACGAGCCAGACGCGGATCTCGGCGCCGGTGGTGGCCTCGGGGGCCGCCGTGGCGCAGCCTGCGAGAGCGAGGGCTGCCGCCGCGCCGAGCGCGACGATGCTGAGCTTTCTCATGGTGCGTACCTTTCCTAGGGCGATGGTCGTGCCGGCCTGACGGCCAGCACCCGTGGTGCTGGGGCCTCTCACGAGACCCCGAGTCGCGCGGAGAGCACCATGACGGCAGCGCCGCGCATCACGATGTCTCCTCCGAGCGAGGTCAACCGCACCGTCAGATCACCGTGGAACTGCTCCATGGTGCGCTGGCGGAGGGTGTCGACGGTCGCCTCGGCGAGGGTCCCGTCCAGCAGCTCGACGGGGCCCGAGAGCACCACCTCGCTGAGATTGAGGGCCCCGACGATCGGGGCCAGGGCGATACCGAGGCGCTCGCCGGCCTGGCGTAGCACCGCCTCACGCGGTTCGCCCGCGGCGATGCGCGCCTGCAGGCGCGGTACGGCGAGCCAGGTCTCGAGGCAGCCCTGCTTGCCGCAGGCGCAGGCCTCGCCGCCGTCGGTACCGACGACGACGTGCCCGATCTCGCCCGCGGCGAAGCGCGAGCCGAAGAGCGGCGTTCCGTCGAGCAGCAGGCCGGCGCCGACGCCGTAGCCCACCATGACGAGCATGAGGTCGGCCGAGGCCCCGCCGAAGCCGTACTCGGCGAGCGCCGCGGCATTGGCATCGTTGGCGACGATCACGGGCAGGCCGAGCTCGGCCTGCAGCCGCGCCTGCAGCGGCAGGTCGGTCCATCCCCGGTTGGGTGCCGTCAGCACGCAGCCGGCGAGGTCGACGATGCCGGGCGAGCCGATGCCGACGCCGAGCACCGGCCGGTCGGCGATGGCCGTCAGCTCGCGCGCGAGCGCCAGGGCGGCGGCCGCCGCATCCCCCCCCACGAGTCCGCGCGCGTCGATCTCGCGGCGCTCGAGGATGGTGCCGTCGAGGTCGATGAGCGCGCCCCGGAAGACCTCGGTGTCGCCGAGGTCGATGCCGACGATCCGGTGGCCGTCGCGGTTGAGGTCGAGCAGGGTCGCGGGCTTGCCCGGGCGGCTCGCGTCGACCCGGGTGCCGAGCTCGATGGCGAGCTCCTCACCGATGAGCTCGGCGACGAGGTCGCCCACGGTCACGCGCGTCAGGGCGGTCTCACGCGCGAGGTCGGCGCGGCTCAGCGGGCCCGAGCGGTAGAGCGTCTGCAGCACGAGCGAGCGGTTGTGGGCCCGCGCCTGCTCGGGGAGCACCTTGGCGCTCGGGCGCAGCACGCGGCGCGGTCCGAAGCTGTCGACCTCCGTTGTCATGTTTGTTAGTAAACCTTACGAACATAATTGCCGCAAGGGGCAGATTCTCGGCGCGCGTTCACCCGCAGCCCGCACGCTGGAGGGCGACCCGCGACAGTGAGGAGCATCGGTGAACCGGAGCACGACGACAGGCCGCGCCATGAGCAGCCGTACTGCAGTGCCCCTCAGCACCGTCGCGTTGCTGGGTACCCTCACCGGCTGCGCGGCCGCCACCGAGCAGGTCGCCGCGCCGGAACCCGCCGCCGACGCGCCGCGGGAAGCGGCCGACGTCGACGCCAGCTACCGCGACGGCAGCTACCGGGCGGACGGCTCGTACCTGTCGCCCGCTGGCGACGAGAGCATCATCGTCGTGCTGCAGCTCGAGAACGACCGCGTGACCGGCGTCGAGATCGGTCTGTACCCGACGAGCGCGACCAGTTCGACGTACCAGGACATGTTCGCGAACGGCATCGGCGACCTGATCATCGGGCAGGACATCGACACGCTCGATGTCACCGTCGTGGCGGGCTCGTCGCTCACGTCCACGGGGTTCCGTGAGGCGGTCGCCACGATCAGGGCGGAGGCCCTCGAGAGCTGAGCCCTCGACGTGCGGCAAACCCTTGACGCGAGTACAGCGAATACCCACCGAAGCCCGACAGGCTGATGGCTGTCGGCTGAGTGCCGCCTGAACCCCGCGACGCCCTGGAGACCCGATGACCCGCATGCTCACCACGAGCACCCGCACGACTGCCGCGCGCATCGCCGCGCCGATCGGCGCGACCGCCGCCCTGCTCGGCACCCTCACGGGCTGCTCGACCGCCGCCGAGGCCGAGGTGCCCGTCGACGCGAGCTACCGCGACGGCACCTATCAGGCCAACGGCACCTACCAGTCGCCCAACGGCAACGAGAACATCATCGTCGTGGTCGAGCTCGAGAACGACGTGGTCGCCGACGTGCAGATCACGATCAACCCCAACAACCCGACGACGGCCAACTACCAGGGCCAGTTCGCCGACGGCATCGGGGCGCTCGTGATCGGGGAGGACATCGACACCCTCGACGTCACCGTCGTCGCGGGCTCGTCGCTCACGAGCAACGGGTTCCGCGAGGCCATCAACGCCATCAAGGCGGATGCCCTCGAGAGCTGACGCCGCGCTGGCGCCCACGCAGTTCGACGCGATCGGCGCCCCGTGGCGCATCGGCGTCGGCGACGCGCAGACACCCGTGGCCTCGCTCGGCGCCCCGCTCGCCGATGACGACCTCGCCGCCGTGCTCGAACGCATCGACCGCTTCGACCGCGACTGGTCGCGATTCCGCGACGACTCGCTCGTCGCCCGCATCGCCCGCGAACCCGGGTCGTGGGCCCTGCCCGCTGACGCCGAGCCGCTGCTCGCGCTCTACGAGCAGCTGCACGCGCTGACGGATGCACGGCTGAGCCCCCTCGTCGGCGCCTCGCTCGAGCGGCTCGGCTACGACGCCGCCTACCGCCTGACCCCGAGCGGCGACCCGCTGCCCGCGCCGCGCTGGGCCGACGCGATCGCCCTGCGCCGAACGGCCACGGGTCTCGAGCTCGACACCGTCGCCCCCGTCGTGCTCGACGTGGGCGCGGCCGGCAAGGGCTACCTCGTCGACCTCGTCGGCGACCTGCTCGCGGCCCGCGGCGTGAGCGAGACGGTCGTCGATGCCAGCGGCGACGTGCGCGTGCGGGGCGAGCGCAGCATCCGGATCGCGCTCGAGAACCCGGCCGACCCGACGAAGGCGGTCGGCGTCGCCGAGCTGCGTGATGCCGCCCTGTGCGCCTCCGCGCTCAACCGCCGCGCCTGGGGCGCCGGCCTGCACCACATCGTCGACGCCGTCACGGGCCGGCCCGTCGCCGAAGGCATCATCGCCACGTGGGTCATCGCCGAGAACGCGCTCGTGGCCGACGGA
>LNFD01000069.1 GCA_001464255.1 Actinomycetales bacterium Ga0077552
CTGACTGAAGCAGTCGAAGAAGCGCAATCTCAAGGCGTGCAGGTGATCGTCTTGGCGGTGCCCTCCAAGACGGGAGAGCGCCATGGCGTCAGCAAGCACTTGATGCTTGCCGCGGACGAACTCGAGATCATCGACGCCGACCTGCTGGACAACTCAGTGAGCGGAGTTAGCCCACAAGGTACCCCCTCGACAACTGCGGACGACGACAGCACTGCAACGACACAGGCAAGCCCGGCAGACGTCGCCCGCCAAGCACCTGCCCGCATAGTCCCTCTCCCTACCCCGGGGGGAACCCTCGGCCTGCTTCACTCTTCAGCGGCGGCGGAGGCAGCACTGGACCCCGAAGAACTGGCGGCCACGATCAATCAAGTAGCCACGCGGACTTACGACGCATGGGCGACGGCGGCGACGGTTGCGCAGCACGACGAACTCACGGCAGGTCGCCCCTCAATCCCCCGGGAACTAGATCGCGCTCTGCTCATTGACCTCTCCGACGCGCTCGGTGAGTACTCCCTAAGCGACCAAGTGCGGGTTGCTCTTCGCGCGGAGTTCTGGGCAGCCTTAGACCGGAAGTAGGGCAGCCCGGTTCGTCTGTCTGAACGAAGGTGGATATGAGCGATTCGAGCTGCACCCGGGCCACTACTTCGACTACTCGGAGCCGGGGGACGGGTTCGAGTACAACCCCTGATCGATGCGGCTCTGCAGGAAGCGGCGCTCGGGGTCGGAGGGCGCGAGCTCGAGGGCTCGGCGGTAGTGCGGCAGGGCATCCGTGGGGCGGCCGGCGCGGCGGAGCAGGTCGGCGCGGGTGGCGTGGAGGAGGTGGTACTCCCCCAGTTGCGCGTCGAGGTTGAGGGTGTCGAGGAGGGCGAGGCCAGCATCCGGGCCCTCGGAAAAGGCCACGGCGATCGCTCGGTTAAGGTCGACGATGGGCGACGGGGCGACCTGGCTGAGGTGGGTGTAGAGGGTAGTGATGCGGGCGAAGTTCGTCGCCGCGGCGGTCGGGGCTGTCGCATGCTCGGCGGCGATCTCGGCCTGGAGCAGGTAGGGGCCGGGCGGGGTGCCGAGGTGCTGGAGTGTTCGCTCGGCTGCGGCGAGCATCCGGGAGGCTTCGGCGATCGCGTCAGCGTTCCAGAGGGAGCGGTCTTGGTCTTCGAGCAGGACGAGGTCGCCGGCGGCGTCGAGGCGCGTGGCCGCGCGCGAGTGCTGGAAGAGCTCGAGAGCGAGCAGGGCCAGCACCTCGGGCTGCTGCGGCATGAGCTGCGCCACGAGGCGCGTGAGGCGGATCGCCTCGTCGGCGAGGGCGGGGCGGATCAGTGAACTGGAACCGGCCGCGCTCTTCGATGGGGCGCCTCAACGCGATCGAGATGGACAACAATCGCGACCGTGAGACCGCGTCCGACAGTCGTCTCTTCGCGAGAACTCGCCCTCAACTGGGCTCGAGGGGGTGCACTATGAGACGAAACGCGAGATGTATACCAGTGAGTTGGCGATCAGACCCACACTCAGAGAGCAGAACGAGATAAACGAGACAGTCTGAAAGGTGCGAGTTGACGCGACCGTGCGAGAGAACGCCATCGGTAGGAAGGTGGCCGGGTTCACAACCCCACCGAATAGCGTGAGCACCCCGGCCCAGAGTGGCATGTTGGGCACTGCGAGCCCGACCGCAATCATCACCACGCCCATGATGATCCAGTCGAGGTGCACTTGACGCACGCGCACCAAGTCGACGACTCCGACCCGCTTCAGCAGCTCAGGCTTGTCGACCGCCGCAAGCAACGCGAAACCTGACACGGCGCCGAGTGCCAATGACACCAGGCCTGTGGCGACGACGATCTCAGCGATCGTCATCGGTGTCACCGCGCGGGTCGAAGCGCGAACGATCGACGTGAAGCCTCAATACATCGGGTCTGCTGTAGTGCCCTGCCACATCGAGATCAGTGTGGGCTTCGTCGACCAGGTCGAGATCGATCTCAGCCTTGATGATTTCGGCACGCCCGCGCACCGGCTCGACAAGCCATGTGCCATCAGGCGACGCGATCGACGAACCACCGTCGAAAAGTACGTCACCCTCTGAGTGCGGGCCGACCCCTTTTCGATAGGCATCAACCAACTCGCTCGGAAGGTCTGCAGAGGTGAGATACAACGCCGCTGACACCACGAAACACCCGCCCTCGAGAGCGTACGACCGCGCGGCGACCTCGTGCGTGTCGGTCATGTCGGGCCACACCGCGACATGAATCTGTTCGCCCTGTTCATGAAGCGCGTGGCGTGCGAGGGGCATCCAATGCTCCCAGCAAATCAAGCCACCCACACGACCCGCGGGCGTGTCTACCGAACGCAACCCGGCGCCGTCTCCCGCACCCCACACGATGCGTTCAGTGTGCGTCGGCACGAGCTTGCGATGAAGGTTAGCCAACCGGCCTTCTGGATCGATCGTCGCCAAGCTGTTGTAGAGGGTTCCGCCATTGCGCGAGCGCTCGTTGAGACCGAGAACGACAGCCGAAGAGGCTCTGCGGGCCGCGTGACGAATCGGGCCCAGTGCGTCATTCAGGTCATCAGCCGCACCCAGCACTGGGCTCTCACGCAACAGTCGGCCGTACCAGTGTTTGCCTTCGGGGTCACCCCACCCCGCCATGCCGAAGACCCACGCCGGATACCCCGTGAGCCACGTTTCGGGAAAGACAATGAGATCGGCATCCGCTGCTTCGTCGATCGCGCTCACAGCGCGGTCGATGGACTCTGCGAGGTTGAGAACTGCAGGCGGGCGCTGAACAATTGCGATCGTTCGACGCCCGCCCTGCACAACATTCGTCATTCGGCGACTGTTCCCTCGAGTTCACGTTCGCTCGCCCGGCGCGCCTCGGCCTCGGCCTCGTGGTCGATTCCCCGTGCAAGCAGCAAATATGCGACACCGGACACGACCAGACCGATTGCGAACGAGAAGTCCGCGCCGTCGACCAAGACCGCAATCGAGCCCTCCCATACGCCAGGGAGATAGACGAACGGCACCATCGACACCAAGCCCAAGAAGTAGGCGGTGAGGCCGCGCCACGACCAGCGGCCATAGATGCCGTCTGATCGGAAGATCTCGGTGATCGCATACTTGCCGCGACGAACCCAGTAGAAGTCAACAAGGTTGACGGCAGTCCACGGCACGAGGAAGTACAGCATCAGGATCACGAAGTTGTTGACCGCGCCGAGAAGGTCGTCAGGCAGGATGAGCGCGACGACGAGCACGGCGAGCCCGATGACGACGAGACCAACCACCCGAGTGGTGCGCGTTTTCGGCACCGATTTGAACGAGTCGACGGCGCTCACGCTAGTCAGCATGGCGCCATACATGTTGACGCTCATGATTGACAGGTTAGCGACCGTGGCGATGAGAACCACGATGATTCCGAAGCCCACGAAGAAGTTGTCTCCGACGATGTTGAGCGCTTCAACAGCGTCGACTCCGGGCAGGCGGCTCGAGATTAGCGCACCGAGACTCATCATCCACACCGCCGACGCCGCGGCGCCGATGTAAGTGAAGAAGATTAGCTTGGGCGCAGAGGAGTTGGCCGGCAGGTATCTCGAGTAATCAGAGACATAGACGGCGTAGCTGATGTTGTAGCCGGCGGCGAGCGAGAACTGAACGAGGAATGCGTTGAGATTCCAGCCACCCGCCTCGATACCGACCGGCGCAGGGAGCGTCGTGAGAGCCACAATTGTGACGACTGCGAACGACACCACGACGAAGTAGACCAACCAGCGCTGGATGAAATGCAATAGGTGGTGGCCGAACACCGCAATGAGCACACCGGCGATGGTCACCACTGGGTACCAGAACGCCTTCTCGGCAGGGAGGATGAGCCCGAGCCCTTCTGCGGCGAGCACGACATTGAACACCGAGAAGCCCACGTACACGAAGACCGTCGCGAGGAATGGCACGACCGCGCCGCGGCTGCCGAACTGCGCCCTCGACTGGATCATTTGGGGTAGCCCCATGCGCGGCCCTTGGTTGGCGTGGAACGCCATAAAGAAGGTGCCGAAACACGCGCCCAGAAGAATGGCCAAGAACGAGAACCCCACCGAGAGGCCGATCTGGGGGCCAATGAAGCCGACCACCATTGTCGGAAGTACGAAGTTGCCGGTGAACCAGAACGGGGCCTGGTGCCAGAGCTTTCCGCGACGCTCTGACCATGGGATGTAGTCAATAGATCTGCGTTCGATGACGGGAGTTTCAGACATCTTTATCTCTCCTCGGGGTGTCGAAGGGGGTGTTGCGGTCTAGTGTGTTGAGGCCATCGCAGTGATGAGTTCATACATGACGTGCGCAGCGGCGATGCCCGTGATCTGAGCGTGGTCATAGGCGGGAGCCACCTCGACAAGGTCTGCGCCGACCACATGGTGCTCGCGGAAGGCTCGAATGAACTCCAACATCTCGCGGCTGGTGAGCCCTCCGGCCTCAGGAGTTCCTGTTCCTGGCGCGTGCGCAGGGTCAAGCACATCGATGTCAACCGAGACATACGTGGGGCGTTCGCCGATGCGTTCGTGAAGCCGATCGATCGCCGCGGCAAGGCCATGTCGTTCTACTTCATGTGCAGCGATGATCGAGAAGCCGAGCTGCGCGTCATCGCTGAGATCGCCCTTGCCGTACAACGGGCCTCGAATGCCGACGTGAAGGCTTCCCGTCATGTCAATCAGACCTTCTTCGGCCGCGCGTCGAAACGGAGTGCCGTGGGTGACCGGAGCATCGAAGTAGGTTTGCCAGGTGTCGAGGTGCGCGTCGAAGTGAACAACCGCGAGCGGCCCATGCTTCTTCGCCGCCGACCGCAGCAGGGGCAGTGCGATCGTGTGGTCGCCGCCGATCGTGACGAGGCGGGCGCCATCAGAGGTTAAGTCGTCAGCTCGAGCTTCGATCTCTCGCACAGCGTCATCGATTGAGAAGGGGCTCACCGAAATGTCGCCGGCGTCGGCGACCTGGCAGACTTCGAACGGTGACACGTCGGCCACCGGGTTATATGGGCGAAGAAGACGCGAGGACTCACGCACGTGCCCCGGTCCGAAACGGGCGCCCGGTCGATAGCTGACTCCCGAGTCGAAAGGCACGCCCACAACCACAATGTCAGCCCGCCGAACCTCGTCAAGGCGAGGGAGCAAAGCGAACGTGGCAGCGCCCGCGTAGCGCGGGGTGCGGCTTGAATCTCGCGGACCGATCATGCTCGAGTGACCTCCTTGTCGTGCGAGTTGTACCCTACGCGCATAGTTGTCTGTTGTGCAACTTCTGATTCTTAATAGGCTACTCGATAGACTGCATGCCATGCGCGCTGTTCCCCCGTCACCACAGACCGGGCCTATCTCTATTGGCCCAAAACTGCGCGCCACGCGACTCGCGCAAGGGCTCACGATTGAACAGCTTGCCGAGGCGACGAAGCTGACCAAAGGGTTCATCAGTCGTATCGAACGAGACGAGACCTCGCCGAGTGTCGCCACCCTCGTCATGCTGTGTCAGGTGCTGTCGCTGCCGGTCGGCTCGCTCTTCACTGCACCGGAACACGAAGTCATTCACCTTGACGACGCCCCCGCAATCAACTTCGGAGGCTCACTCGTCGACGATCGCCTTCTCACGCCACGCGCCGAAGGAGAGATTCAACTTCTGAGGTCGACGCTGCAAGCGGGCGCGAGCGGAGGCGACGACTTCTACACCATGTCATGTAAGACCGAAGTGCTTCACGTCTTGCGAGGGCACATCACCCTGCGATTTCCGCAATACGACGTGCACCTAGCACCCGGGGACAGTGTGACCTTCTCTGGACACCAGCCCCACACCTGGCGAAACGAGAACGACGAAGAAGCAGAGGTCTTGTGGGCGCTCGTGCCGGCAGCCTGGAGTGGCTCGAGCTAGCTAGACACTGTCACGTCGAGGCGGTGCTGGAGGAACCGGCGCTCGGGGTCGGAGGGGGCGAGCTCGAGGGCGCGGCGGTAGTGCGATAGAGCATCCGTCGGGCGGCCGGAGCGGCGGAGCAGATCTGCGCGGGTGGCGTGCAGGAGGTGGTAGTCCCCCAGGCTGGCGTCGAGGTGGAGGGTGTCGAGGAGGGCGAGGCCAGCATCCGGGCCCTCAGAAAACGCCACGGCGATCGCTCGGTTGAGGTCGACGATGGGTGATGGGGTGACCTGGCTGAGGTGGGCGTAGAGGGTGGCGATGCGGGCGAAGTTCGTCGCCGCGGCCGTCGGGGAGGTCGCGTGCTCGGCGGCGATCTGGGCCTGGAGCAGGTAGGGGCCGGGCGGGGTGCCGAGGTGCTGGAGGGTGTGCTCGGCTGCGGCGAGCATCCGGGAGCCTTCGGCGATCGCGTCGGCGTTCCAGCGGGTGCGGTCTTGGTCTTCGAGGAGCACGAGGTCTCCGGCGGCGTCGAGGCGCGAGGCCGCGCGCGAGTGCTGGAAGAGCTCGAGGGCGAGCAGGGCCAGCACCTCGGGCTGCTGCGGCATGAGCTGCGCCACGAGACGCGTGAGGCGGATCGCCTCGTCGGCGAGGGCGGGGCGGATGAGGTCTGATCCGCTGCCGGAGGAATAGCCCTCGCTGAAGAGCAGGTAGAGCACGGCGAGCACGCCCGCAGTGCGCTCGGGCAGCAGGTGCGGCGGGGGCACGCGGTAGGGGATGTTCGCGCTGCGGATCTTCGCGCGCGTGCGCACCAGGCGCTTCTGCATGGTCTGCTCGCTCACCAGGAAGACGTGCGCGGTCTCGGCCACGCTCAGGCCCAGCACGGTGCGGAGCGTGAGGGCGACGCGGTTTTCGAGTGCCAGTGCGGGATGGCAACAGGTGAAGATGAGGCGGAGGCGGTCGTCGTCGATCGTGTCGTCGGGCATCGTCGTCTCCTCCTCTGGGGTGTCGGTCAGTTCGTGAGCGTGGCGCTCGGTGGCCTTGCGCTCGGTGCTCGCTTTGCGGATGGCGTCGATCGCCTTGTTCTTCGCGACCGTCGTGAGCCAGGCGCCCGGGTTGTCGGGGATTCCGCGCTCGGGCCACGTCGTCAGCGCGCGGGTGACGGCGTCGTGGAAGGAGTCCTCCGCGAGATCCCAGTCCTGGGTGAGGCGGATGAGGGTGGCGACGATGCGGAGGCGCTCGGACGCGACGACCTCGGCGAGAGCTTGGCTCGCTTCGGTCGTCGCGCTCGTAACCTGCTCAGGGCCGGGTGAGGGCATCCGGTGCCTTTGTTATTCGAACGGCCAGACCGGGCGCACCTCGACGCGGCCGAAGCGCGCCATCGGGTGGGCTGCGGCGATCTCGAGGACCTCGTCAAGGTTGTCGACGTCGATGAGGTCGAAGCCGGCGATCCACTCTTTCGACTCGGTGAAGGGGCCGTCGGTGAGGATCGTCTTGCCCTCGCGCACGGTGACAGTCGTGGCGTCGGAGGGCGGGCGCAGGCGGTTGCCGGTGCGCGCGATGCCACGGCGCTCGATGTCGGCGCTCCACTCCTCGATGTTGTCTTCTTCGGGGATGTAGGTGGGGGCGGCGGGGTCGCTGATGATGAGCAGAAGGTATTCCATCAGTTGTCCTCTGCGGTGTGCAGCATGCGGCGAACCTCGATGGGCGAATACTTGACCTCGGCGAAGCGGCCGGCGATCTCGACGGCGCGCTCGTGGCTGGCGACGTCGACGATGTAGTAGCCGCCGATGTACTCCGTGCCCTCGGTAAAAGGGCCGCGGGTCGTGACCGGCTTGCCGTTGTAGTGGCCGATGACGGTGACGTTCTCGAGATCGAGTTCGTTCGTGTCGACGAACTCTTTGCTCGCGATCAGGTCTTCGATGATGGCGCCGTGGGTGGCCTGGAGGTCGAGGTCGCCGGCGGCCAACGCGGCCTCGGCGGCGGGGTTTGAGTAGATCGTGATCATGTAGCGCATGGTTGCCCTGCTCTCTGTTGGGGACGATTACACCAGTGCGACGAAGGGCGGTCTAGCGAGAGGACAGTGTTTCTGAGAATGGTTAGGTGAAGAGTCTGAGGGTCTGGAGTCCGCGCTGTGAGACGCTCACCACGTAGGGGCCGGAGTGAGTCTGAACGCGGCGAAAGATCGCGCTTTCGCGATCGAGAAACCGTTGGGCCTTCACAATCCCCGTCAACTGGCTGTTGCCGAGGGCGAAGACCCTGGCCTCGGCATCGACTACGGCCCGAGCCTCCAAGGGCCGCTTGGCGATGGTCTTGTCTCCCGTCAGCAACACCTCGCCCCGCGCAGACGCGTCACGGATCCAGTCGATGTCTGCCAAATCTTGAGCCGTGACGCTGCCGTATCGCTCGCGCATGCCGACAACGTTCCAGCCAGCCGCGCGGAGGGCATCCGGAACAACATGGTCGCCCAGACTGCGATCGGTGAAGAACCGAACGCTCACCTCCCGCACCGTTACGCGGCAGCCAGC
>LNFD01000070.1 GCA_001464255.1 Actinomycetales bacterium Ga0077552
ACGGTCTCGGCGGCCGAGCTCGCGGCGTTCGCGGCGCGCGCGGCGATGCCGACGACGACCGCGCCCGCCGCCGTCGCGGCGAGCCCCGTGAGGAACGACCGGCGGGCCACACCTGCCGAGCGCACCGCCGCCGCGCTCGTACCGCGCGCCGAGCCCCAGCGGGCGAGGAGCACCATGAGGCGGCGCAGCACGACGACGCCCGCGACGACGCCGAACAGGGTCGGCACCGCCCAGAGCGGTGTGGCCTCGGCCCGGGTCAGCACGGCGGCGAGCGCGACGACGCCGACGAGTCCGAGCAGAACGGCGCCCCACGGCCGTCGACGGCGCTCGAGCACGCCCGCGATGACCGCGAGCACGGCCACGAGCAGGCCCACCATGACGAGCAGCACGATCTTGTCGGCCTCGCCGAACAGCGCGATCGTGAGGTCTTTGAGCCACGGCGGCGCCAGGTCGATCACAAGCGACCCGACTGCGAGCACCGAGCTGCTCGCGGGAGCGATGAGGAGGGCCACGAGCTCGGTCACCGCGATGACGACCGCGGCCGCCCCGAGACCCACGGCAGCGGCCCAGAGCGTGGCGCGGCGCGGTGACATGCCGCCAGCGTAAGCGGCGGCGGCACCCGTCGGGCTGGGCGATACCTTTCAGAAGTCTTACGGTCGAGACCGGGCGACCCCCGCCTCGTGCGGTCATAGGGGACGATGGGGTCACCACGACGGCGGACGCACCGAGACGGAGGCCGCATGACCCCGACACCCCCTCACCAGCGAGCGAGCGTCGACGACCATCACGCCCGGGTCGCCGCGCTGCTCGCCGGGCTGAGCCCGAGCGGAACGGAGACGGTGCCGATCGAGGCGGTGCTCGGCCGTCGGCTCAGCGGGCCCGTGCACTCCGCGGTCGCCCTCCCGCCGTTCCGCAACGCCCAGATGGACGGCATCGCGGTGCGCGCGAACGATCTCGTCGGCGGCCGGGCCCTGCCGGTCGTGGGTACGATCGCCGCCGCCCCCGGCACCGTCGCGCCCCTCGCCCCCGGCACGGCCGTGCGCATCATGACGGGCGCGCCCGTGCCCGAGGGGGCCGACGCCGTCGTGCCGATCGAGCGTGTCGCGATATCGATGACGGATGCCGGGGAGACCGCCGCCGTCGCGGACGCCGTGCAGGCGGGCGCCTTCATCCGCGAGGCCGGGCACCGTGCTCGCCCCGCGCCACGTGGCCGCGCTCGCCGCGGCGGGTCGCGACCGCGTGGAGGTCACGCGGCGCATCCGTCTCGCCGTCATCAGCACGGGGGCCGAGCTCGCCCCGCCCGGCGCGACGCTCGCGCCCGGGCAGATCTTCGACGCCAACGGGCCCGCGCTCGCCGCGGCCGCCCGCGCCGCGGGGTGCGAGGTCGTGCTGCAGGAGCGCACGAGCGACGAGCCGGACGACTTCGCGAGCGTGCTCGCGCAGGCCGCGGCGTCGGCCGACATCATCGTGACGGCGGGCGGCATCTCGCAGGGCGCGTTCGAGGTCGTGCGCGAGGTGCTCGAACCGCACGGGGCCTGGGTGGGGTCGCTCGCACTGCAGCCCGGCGGGCCGCAGGCGACGGCCCGCTTCGCGGGTGTCCCGGTGCTGTGCTTCCCCGGCAACCCCGTCAGCGCGCAGTTGTCGTTCGAGCTCTTCCTCGCCCCCGTGCTGCGCGCGCTCGCCGGGCTGCCGGCGCGCACGACCGAGTCGCGCCGGCTCACCGTCGACCTCGACTCGGTCGCCGACCGGGTGCAGCTCGTGCGTGCCCGCGCTGACGACCGGGGCGGCATCGCGCCCGTCGCGGGGCCCGGCTCGCACCTCGTCGTCGCCATGGCGCATGCCGACCGGGTCATCGTGGTGCCGGCCGAGACCACCCATCTGCCCGCGGGCAGCGAGGTGACAGCATGGGTGCTGTGAGCGACGACAGCACCCTGAGCCACCTCGACGCCGACGGGCGCGCCCGCATGGTCGACGTGAGCGGGAAGACCGCCTCGGTGCGGCGCGCCGTCGCGAGCGGCCGCTACCGCACGCGCGCCGACGTCATCGCACTGCTGCGCGACGACGCCCTGCCGAAGGCCGACGTGCTGACGACCGCGCGGCTCGCCGGAATCGGGGGCGCGAAGCGCACGAGCGAGCTCATCCCGCTCTGCCACCCGCTGCCGCTCGACGCCGTGACGGTCGACCTCGAGCTCGAGGCCGACAGCGTCGTCATCACGGCCACCGCGACGACGACGGGTCGCACGGGCGTCGAGATGGAGGCGCTCACGGCCGTCGCCGTCGCCGGCCTCACCCTGCACGACATGGTCAAGGCGGTCGACCCGGCCGGGGTGCTCGGCGAGATCCGCCTGCTCGAGAAGACGGGCGGCGTGCGCGGCCCGTGGACGCGCGACGGGGTTGCGGGAGCGGCCGCGGCACCGGCACCGGCACCGGCACCGGCGATTGACGCGGCCGAACCCGCGACGAGCGCGCCGGGGCGACCGGCCGTGCGGCCGCGCACGGGCATCGTGCTCGTGTCGTCGACGCGGGCCGCGAGCGGCGAACGGCCGGACGAGACCGGGCCCGTCATCGCCGCGTGGCTCGGCGGGCACGGCATCGCGGCCGACGATGTCGTCGTCGTTCCGGATGCCGAGGCGGCCGAGGCCCTGGGGTCGGCGCTCGCGAGCGCGCCCGCCGTCATCATCACGACGGGCGGCACGGGGCCGAGCCCGAGCGACCGGACTCCCGAGGCCGTCGCCGCCGTGCTCGACGTCGAGCTGCCCGGCATCGCCGAGGCGATCCGCGCGCGCGGTCGCGACGCCGTGCCGACCGCGGCGCTCAGCCGGGGGCTCGCAGGCATCGCCCGCGGCACCGTGATCGTCACCCTGCCGGGCTCGCGCGGCGGAGTGCGCGACGGCCTCGCCGTGCTCGACGACCTGCTGCCGCACCTGCTCGACCAGCTCGCGGGCGGCGACCATGACGCGTGAGGCGCCAGCGACCCTGATCGCTCTCGTCACCGAGGCGCCGCTCGACGCCGCCGCGATCGAGGCGGTGGTCGCGAGTCGCGCCGACGGCGCTGTCGTCACCTTCCGCGGCGTCGTGCGCGACCACGACCACGGGCAGGCCGTCACGGGGCTCGACTACCTCGCGCACCCCGACGCCGAGGCCTTCCTGCGGGCATCGTGCGAGCGCATCACCGCCGAGACGGGCCTGCGCGTCGCCGCCGCGCACCGCATCGGCCCGCTCGCGATCGGTGACCTCGCGCTCGTCGCGGCCGTCGCCGCGCCGCACCGCGCGGCGGCCTTCGCGGCGATCGAGCTGCTCGTCGACGACATCAAGCGCACGGTGCCGATCTGGAAGCGGCAGCACGTCGCGGGCGGCACGACCGAGTGGGTCGGGCTCTAGCGA
>LNFD01000071.1 GCA_001464255.1 Actinomycetales bacterium Ga0077552
CGCCGTACTGCGCGATCAACCGCGCACGCACGGCGCCGACGGTCGACAGGGATGCGGCCTCCGCCGCGGCGAACACCTCCTCCTCCCGCCCGGCGGCCTCGGCGGCCGCCGCGAAGTAGCGCACCCGCAGCTCAGCCACCGATCGCCCCCATCGTGCGCGCGGGCCTCCGGAACCCCTCGAGCGACATGCCATGACCCGACTGCTTGGTCCACATGGCCGCGCGCCAGCGGTCGGCGAGCTCGCGGTCGGAGGCGCCCGAGCGCAGCATCCCGCGCAGGTCGGTCTCGTCGTCGCCGAACAGGCACGAGCGCACGGTGCCCTCGGCCGTCAGTCGCGTGCGGTCGCAGGCCTCGCAGAACGAGCGCGTGACGGAGGCGATGATGCCGATCGAGTGCGGTCCG
>LNFD01000072.1 GCA_001464255.1 Actinomycetales bacterium Ga0077552
CGTCTAGGCTGGGGCCAAACAAGAAGCGGAGGCCGCCCATGGACGCGCGCATCCTCGTCGTCGACGATGACGCCGCGATCGCCGAGATGATCGGCATCGTGCTGCGGGGCGAGGGCTTCGAGCCGCACTTCTCGTTCGACGGGCCCGCGGCGATCGAGGCCTTCGCGGCCGTCAAGCCCGACCTCGTGCTGCTCGACCTCATGCTGCCGGGCATGGACGGCATCGAGGTGTGCACGCGCATCCGCGAGTCGAGCGGAACGCCCATCATCATGCTGACGGCCAAGAGCGACTCGAGCGATGTCGTTCGCGGGCTCGAGAGCGGCGCCGACGACTACGTCGTGAAGCCCTTCAACCCGAAAGAGCTCGTGGCGCGCATCCGCACCCGGCTGCGCCCGACCGCGACGTCGGAGATCGAGCGCCTCCCGATCGGCGATCTCGTCATCGATGTGACGGGGCATGAGGTCACGCGCGCCGGAACCCCCATCTCGCTCACGCCGCTCGAGTTCGACCTGCTGCTCGCGCTCGCCATGAAGCCCAATCAGGTGTTCACGCGCGAGATGCTGCGGCCGACACGCGCCTCGTGAACGTGCACGTGCAGCGGCTGCGGGCCAAGGTCGAGCAGGACCCCGACAACCCGAGCATCGTCATGACCGTGCGCGGCGTGGGATACCGGGCCGGCGCGGCCCGCTGAGCGCGCGGCGGCTCGAGCGATGCCCCCGTACACCTGGCGAAGCCTCGTCGCCCGCGTGCGCCACCTGTGGCGCAGCTCGCTGCAGCTGCGCACCGTCGCCATCACGGTGTTCCTCTCGACGATCGCCGTGACGATCATCAGCGGCTACATGTCGATCAGCATCGCCACCAACCTCTACGAGGCGCGCAAGAGCCAGGCGATCGCCGAGGCGCGGCAGGCCACGGTGAGCGTGCAGGAGCTGTTCGACAGCTCGGTGACCTCGAACGGCACGATCGACGTCGAGACCGTCAACATCACGGCGGCGACCACCATTCGCAGCGTCGCCTCCAGCCCCGGCGGCACCCAGTTCGCGATCTTGCGCACGCCGGGTCAGACAACCCAGGTCGTGATGACGCCGTCGAACACTAGCGGTCTCGATGTCACCGTCATCTCCGACGAGCTGCGCGGCCAGGTCGCGCAGGAGCGCGGGCTGCTCTACACCCAGGCGGTCTCGCTGCAGAACGAGGCGAGCGACGACCCCGGGCTCGTCGTGGGCAGCGTCTTCGAGGTGCCGACCGCCGGGCAGTACGAGCTCTACCTCGTCTACAACGTGCGCGACGTGCAGCAGACCCTCGACTTCGTGCAGCAGACCCTCATGATCGGTTCGCTGCTGCTCGTCGCGACGATCGGGCTCGTGACCTACCTCGTCACGCGCCTCGCCATCAACCCCGTGCGGGTCGCCGCCGAGACCGCCGAGAAGCTCGCCGATGGTCAGCTCGAAGAGCGGATTCCCGTGAAGGGCGAAGACGTCATCGCGACGCTCGCGCGCTCGTTCAACCGCATGGCCGACAGCCTGCAGCGGCAGATCACACAGCTGGCGGCGCTCTCGCGCGTGCAGCAGCGCTTCGTGAGCGACGTGAGCCACGAACTGCGCACCCCGCTCACGACCATCCGCCTCGCGGGCGATGTGCTCTACGAGCAGCGCGACCAGTTCAACCCCACGACCGCCCGCACGGCCGAGCTGCTGCACGCGCAGGTCGATCGCTTCGAGGTCATGCTGGCCGACCTGCTCGAGATGAGCCGCTACGACGCCGGGGCCGTCGAGATCGACACCGAGCCGACCAATCTCGTGCGCCTCGTCGAGGAGTCGCTCGAGGCGCGTCGCCCCCGGCGGCTACTTCGAGGCCGAGGTCGAGTCGCGCCGCATCCGCCGCATCCTGCAGAACCTGCTCGGCAACGCCGTCGACCACGGCGAGGGGCGCCCCATCGTCGTCTATGTCGACAGCGACCGCGAGGCCGTCGCGATCGCGGTGCGCGATTACGGCGTGGGCATGGATGCCGGGCAGCTCGAGCGCGTCTTCGACCGCTTCTGGCGGGCTGACCCCTCGCGCCAGCGCACGACGGGCGGCACGGGCCTCGGCCTCGCGATCGCGACGGAGGATGCGCAGCTGCACGGCGGCAACATCGACGTCTGGTCGGTGCCGGGCGAGGGCACGTGCTTCCGACTGACCCTGCCTCGCGAGCGCGGGTCGAGCATCGCCCACTCGCCGATCGAGCTGCCGCCCGTCGATCCGCTCGAGACGGTCGCGCTCGAGGCCGGGGAGGGGGGCGACGATGCGTGAGCGTGCGGAGGGCATCCGGCGCCCCCGCGGCCTGCAACGGCTCGTGACGGCGCTCGCGGTCGTGCCCGCCCTGCTGCTGACCGGGTGCGTGTCGGTTCCGTTCTCGGGCGACGTCGAGCTCGGCGGCGATCTCAGTGCGGGCGTCGACATCGACGTCGACCTGTCGCCATCGGGGCCGAGCGAGGGGGCGACGCAGGAGGAGATCCTCCGCGGGTTCCTCGCCGCGACCACGGCCGCGCAGAACAACTACGGCATCGCCCGCTCCTACCTCGCCGCCGAGGCCGCCGACGTCTGGAACCCCTATGAGAGCACGCTCGTGCGCGCGCGTGAGGGGGTCATCGCGCAGGTCGACGAGGCGACGCTCACCTACAGCGTGCCGATCGTCGCCTCGGTCGACGCGGTCGGGCGCTACTCAGTGGCCGACGACGCCGCGACGCAGACCCTGCCCGCCTTCCGCTTCGTGCAGGAGGAGGGCGAGTGGCGCATCGCCGAGCTCGGCAACGGCATCCTCATCTCCCAGCAGGCCTTCCCGAGCGCCTTCAGCCAGCACACGCTCTATTACTGGGATGCCGCGTTCCGCAACCTCGTGCCCGACCTGCGGTGGTTCCCCTCGCGGTCTGAGGTCGCGACGCGCATCGTGCGCGCCGTGCTCGAGCCGCCCACGAGCTGGCTCGGGCAGGGGGCCACGGTCTCGGCGATCCCCGCGGGCACCCAGCTGGCGCTCGCGCCCGTATCGGTCGAGGCGGGCATCGCCCAGATCGACCTCACGAGCGAAGTGCTCTCGCTGACCGACGTCGAGCGCCAGCGCCTGCGCCTGCAGCTCGCCGCGAGCCTGCGCGCCGTGAGCGGCGTCGTCGGCGTGCAGCTGACGGTCGACCAGAACGCCGTCGCCATCCCCGACTGGACGGCCGGGGCGCCCGACGTCGTGCCGCAGGTCGACCCCCGGGTGCTGCTTCGCACGGAGGAGGGATTCGGGTTCGCGACGGGCGCCGACGTCGAGCCCCTCGGCACGCTGAGCCCGGCGATCATCGAGCTGGGCGCGACCGCGGTCGCGCTCGCCTCGAGCCGCACCCTCGCCACGGCGCTCACGGCCGAGGGGGTGTGGGCCCTGCGGGCCGGCGACTCGCCGCCCGTGCTGCTCGATGACCGCCCTGGACTCATCGCCCCGAGCATCGACGGCTACCAGTTCGTGTGGTCGGCCACGGCGGTGTCGACCGGCAGTATTCGGGCGACCGAGCTCGACGGCACCGTGCACGAGGTCGAGGCGGCGCTGCCCGACGACGCCCGCATCGTCTCGATCGCCGTCTCGCGCGACGACGCCCGCGTGCTGCTCATGCTCGACGGCCCGGGCGGCCCGCGTCTGGTGCACACCGCCGTCATCCGAGACGAGGCCTCGGGCGTGCCCGTGCGGCTCGGCGAACTGCGAGATCTGCCGCTCAACGGCGACACTGCGGTCGACGCGACCTGGGTCGACGAGGTGCGCGTCGCCTCGATCACCCGCACGGGCGAGCAGTCGCTCGTCGAGCTGCACGAGCTCGGCGGCCGCAGCCGCCCGCTCGGGCTCCCGCAGGGCGGCCTGCAGATCGTCGGCGGCAACGGCGGCGTCGATGGCGTGCGCGTGCTCGGCATCGACGGCGTCGTGTTCGAGCCACGCGGATCGGGCTGGCAGAACACGGGCCTGCGCGCCTCCTTCCTCGGCACCCAGCAGTAGGCGCTCTGCACGGCTGGCCCTCGTCGCGGGCCGCCGCCCGCGCCCTCGTGACAGCCTGCCGCGATGGTCATCCCGCCCGCGCCCGCCCCCGGCCCCGCACCGCTCGCGGCCACCCGTCGCCTCATCACGGCCGCCCTCGCCGACGCCTGGGCGCTCGTCGCCCCCGTCGACTGCGCGGGATGCGCGGCGCCCGATCACGCCCTCTGCCCCGACTGCGGGCCGGCCCTGCGATCGCGGCTGCGGGTCGGCGTCCTCCCGCGCACGGGCGCCGCTCCGCTCGAGCTCCCGCTCACGGCCTCGCTCGGCTACGAGGGGGTCGCGCGAGCGGTCGTGCTCGCACTCAAGCAGGAGGGGCGCACCGAGCTCGCCCGCGCCCTCGCCCCACCGCTCCGTCAGGCGGTCGAGGCCGCGTGGCGAGGCTCGGGTGCCGAGCTGCTCGTGCCCGTGCCCGGCTCCCGCTCCGGTGCCGCGCGGCGCGGCTTCGGCCCCGTCGCGCTCGTGCTGCGCCGCGCGGACCTCGCCGCTTCGCCCCTGCTGCGCACGGTGGCGGGCGCCGCCGAGCAGAAGGCCCTGCGCCTCGATGAGCGCCTCGCCGGCGCCCCCCGGTTCGCGGCGAGCACTCGCGCCCGGGGCCGGCGGGTGCTGCTGGTCGACGACGTCATCACGAGCGGTGCCACGCTGCGCGCCGCCGCGCGCGCCCTGCGCGAGGCCGGTGCCGAGGTCGTGGG
>LNFD01000073.1 GCA_001464255.1 Actinomycetales bacterium Ga0077552
TCGCTCCTCTCGAGACTCCGTCACGATGAGAGCGACATCGTCGAGCCCGAGCGATGTCGCCGAGTTCGAGCCCTCGCTCGACGATCGGGGGGACATCGGGCCGGGGGGGAACTCAATGTCGATCTCGACCGTCGCGCACCGCGTGCTTGCGGCACTGCTCGCCATCGTCGTCATCACGGCCGGAGTCGTGGCTATGCCCGCCGCTCCCGCCGCCGCGGCACCGAGCGCCGTGACGCAGAACTTTACCTACACCGGCTCGACTCAAACCTTCACGGTTCCCGCCGGGGTGACGCAGCTCGGCGTCACGCTCATCGGTGGCGAGGGCGGTCGCGGCGGCCGCGATGGCGTGTTCGGTGAGCCCGGCGGCTACAAGGGTCAAGTGACCGGCACGATTGCGGTCACTCCCGGTCAGGTGCTGTCGATGAGTGTCGGCGGGGGCGGTGCGGCCGGTGCTAGCTGCTCGAATTCGCAGACGCGCGCTGCGGGAGGCGCGAGCCCGTTCACGGGGTACGCCGGAGGCGGCGGCGGCATGCCCGGCAACCAGGGATGCTCGGGCGGCGGCGGCGGGGGCGGCGCGGCAACCGTGCTCATGGCGGGCACCGAGACGCTCGTCGCGGGCGGTGCCGGTGGTGGCGGCGGCAGCGGCCAGTGGGCCATCCTCATCGGTCGCCAGGCGCAGGCGACGCACACGGCACGCGCAGACAGCACCACGGGCGTCGGTCAAAACGGCTTCAACGTGCTGCAGATCTGCACTACTGCCTGCGACGGTGGCGGTGGCGGTGGCGGTGGCGGTGGCGCCCGAGGTGGCGCCCAGGGCGGCGTCGAGTTCGGCACCGGCCAGTACACCGAGTGGCTCGGCTACGGCGGTTTTCCCGGCGCGAACTCGACAGCCGGGCTCACGAGCCTCAGCGCGAGCTATGTCTACTTCGCCGGCAACAGCGGGCACGGCTCCATCTCGATCACCTACTCGACCGGCTCGGCCGATGCCCCGACGAACGCGAGCGTCGATGTGAGCTGGACGCCCCCGACGAACGAGGGCGGCGCGAGCGTCACCGACTTCATCGTCGAGTACACCGAAGACTCCGGTACTCCCGCATGGCAGACCGTCGACGACGGCGTCTCGACCGAGACGTCGACCACGGTGACCGGCCTCACGAACGGCACGGCGTACCGCTTCCGCGTCTCCGCGGTCAACTCGTTCGGCACCAGCGCGCCTTCCGCGCTCTCCGACGCCGTCTTCGCGAGCGGCACGCCGGGCGCTCCCGCCATTACCGCGATCGTGTCTCGGGATGCCGCGCTCACGGTCGCGTTCTCCGCAGCCGACTCGCCCATCGGGATCGAGTACTACGAGTACCAGCTCGATGGCGGAGCCTGGACGGCCACGACGGCCGCCTCCACTCCGCTCACCATCAGCGGCCTCATCAACGGCAACACGTACGAGGTGCGCCTGCGCGGCGTCAACGCCATCGGCGCGGGCGACGCGTCCGCGCCCGTCTCGGGCATGGCGATCTCGACGCCCGGTGCCCCGACGATCGACGCGGTGAGCCCGACGATTGGCGGCGCGAGCATCGAGTTCACGCCCGGCTTCGGCGGCGGCGGCGTCATCACGGGCTACGAGTACCGGGTCGACGGTGGCGACTGGGTGCCCGCAGGCACCTCGAGCCCGGTCACGATCAGCGGCCTCGGCGACGGCACGAGCTCGATCGTGCAGCTGCGCGCGCTCAACACGGCGGGCGGCGGCACGCCCTCGGCGCCCGTCACGGTCGTGACCCCGTCGGCGCCCGGCTCGCCGACCATCGGCTCCATCACGGCTGCCGATGGCGCGCTGCAGGTCGGCTTCACCGCGGGCTCCGACGGCGGATCGCTCGTCACCGACTACGAATACCGGGTCGGCCTCGGCGAGTGGGTCTCCGCTGGCTCGACGGCAAGCCCGATCACGATCACCGGCCTGGAGAACGGTGAGACAGTGAGCGTGCGCCTGCGCGCGATCAACGCCGTCGGCACCGGCCTGGCATCGGTCTCGGTCGAGGCGACGCCGGCCACCACTCCGAGCGCGCCGACGATCGTCGGTGACACGATTGCCGGCTTCGACGCGACCCTCAGCGCGCAGTTCACCGCTCCCGCCTCCGATGGCGGCTCGGCGATCACGACCTACGAGTACTCCACCGACGGTGGTGCGACCTGGCGCGCGCGAGAGACCGGCACGACCGCGAGCCCGCTCGTCATCACCGCGCTCTCGAGCGACGGCACGACGCC
>LNFD01000074.1 GCA_001464255.1 Actinomycetales bacterium Ga0077552
GAACTCGACCTCATCGCCAACGACCACTACCTCGACCACCGCCTGCCCGACCCCCTCGCCGAGCTCGCCTTCAGCGCCGACCTGACCCGCGGCATCGCCGCCGGGGCGCCGTGGATGCTCATGGAGACCTCCACGAGCGCCGTCAGCTGGCAGCCCGTCAACCACGCCAAGCGGGAGGGCGAGCTCGTGCGCACCGTGCTCGGCCACGTCGCGCGCGGAGCCGACTCGATCTGCTTCTTCCAGTGGCGCGCCTCGCGCAGCGGGGCCGAGAAGTTCCATTCCGCGCTGCTGCCGCACAGCGGCACCGCTGGCGAGGGCTGGGCGCAGAGCGTCGAGCTCTCCGGCCTGCTCGACCGCCTCTCCCCCGTCGTCGGCTCGCGCGTGCACGCCCGCGCCGCACTCGTGTTCTCGTGGGAGGCCTGGTG
>LNFD01000075.1 GCA_001464255.1 Actinomycetales bacterium Ga0077552
GGCGACACCCAGCCGAGCAGCCTGCTGCGCTACCTACCGGAGGCGCACCGCTACCACCGCGCGCTCCGCGCGCTCGGCGTCACGGTCGACCTCGTCGCCCCCGGTGCCGCCCTCGACGGCTACGACCTCGTGATCGTCCCGACCCTCTACACCGTGACGGATGCGGGTGCGACCGCGATCGCCGACGCCGCTCACCGGGGTGCGACCGTGCTCATCACGCCCTTCAGCGGCATCGTCGACGAGCACGACAGCATCCGTCCCGGCGGCTACCCCGGCGCATTCCGCGAGCTGCTCGGCCTGACGGTCGACGAGTTCCGCCCGCTCGCCGCCGACGCGACCGTCGCCCTCTCCTCGGGCGCGCGCGGCAGCATCTGGAGCGAGACGGTGCGGGTGGCCGGTGCCGAGGTGATCGCGACCTTCGTCGACGGACCCGCCGCGGCATCCCCCGCCCTCACCCGTCGTACCGTGGCAACCGGTGCCGCCTGGTATATCGCGACCGTGCTCGAGGACGATGCCGTGCTGGCCCTGCTGCGGCGGCTGTGCGCCGATGCCGGGCTGCCGGTGCTCGAGGTCGGTGCCGACGTCGATATCGTCGCCCGCCGCGCGGCGACGGCAGACTTCACCTTCATCATCAACCACCGCTCCGAGCCCATCACGGTGCCCGTCGCGGGTCTCGACCTGGTCTCGGGCGAGACGGTCACCGACGCGACTCCGCTCCCCGCGGGAGCGGTGCGCGTCGTCATGTCAGAGAGGAGCGACCATGGCGCGTGACACCGCTGTCCGTGAGCCTGCCGTCAGGGCATCGAGAGCCGTCCGCCATCGAGGGGCGCTCGCCGTCTTCCTCGTGCCCTTCGGCGCGCTGTTCGTCTTGTTCTACCTCGTCCCGATCCTCTACGCGATCTACCAGTCGCTGCTCACGGTCGAGCGCGAGGGCACCTTCGGGCCGGCCGTGCAGGTCTTCGGCGGGCTGACGCAGTACATCGCGGTGTTCCAGAACGAGCCGTTCTGGGCATCCATCGGTCGCGTGCTGCTGTTCGGCGTCGTGCAGGTGCCGATCATGCTGGGCGTCGCCCTCGTGCTCGCACTGCTGCTCGACTCGCCGCTCGTGCGCGGCTCGAAGTTCTTCCGCCTCGCGTTCTTCGCGCCCTACGCGGTGCCGAGCGTCATCGCCGCCATCATGTGGGGCTTCCTCTACTCGCCCAACCTCTCCCCCTTCACGGCGGTGACGGCCACCGTCGACTTCCTCTCGGCGGAGACCGTGCTGTGGTCGATCGCGAACGTCGTCACCTGGGTCTACGTCGGCTACAACATGCTCATCATCTACTCGGCACTGCTGTCGATCCCGCAGGAGATCTACGAGGCCGCCCGCCTCGACGGCGCCAACCAGTTCCGCATCGCGCTGTCGATCAAGATCCCGCTCGTCGTTCCGGCCCTCGTGCTCACGGGCATCTTCTCGATCATCGGAACCCTGCAGCTGCTCGCCGAGCCGCAGGTCTTCCAGAGCTTCTCGAACGCCGTGACGAGCACGTTCACCCCGAACCTCACCATCTACTCGACCGCGTCGGTGCCCAACATCAGCCTCGCCGCGGCCATGTCGGTCGTGCTCGCCCTGGCGACCTTCGTGCTCTCGTTCACCGTGCTCAAGCTCACGCAGCGGAGGACCGCGCAATGACCGTCTCCACCGACACCCGGGCCCTCCGCACGCAGGGCGCGAAGAAGCGTCCCTCCCGCGACGGCGGCATCCGCGAGAGCGCCGTCTCGCGCACCGTCGCCATGGCGGTCATGGTCGTCGCGACCCTGTACTTCCTCACCCCGCTGTGGTGGCTGCTCGTGGCCTCCACGAAGACCCGCGACGACTTCACGACGACGAACCCGCTGTGGTTCGCCGACTTCGCCCTGTTCGACAACATCGCGGCGCTCGTCACCTACCGCGACGGCGTCTTCCTGCAGTGGCTCGGCAACAGCGCGCTCTACGCGGGCGTCGGCGCCCTCCTCGCGACGCTCATCGCGGCGATGGCCGGCTACGCGATCGCCAAGTACACCTTCCGCGGCCGCGAGACGCTGTTCAACGTGATCCTAGGCGGCGTGCTCGTGCCCGCGACGGCGCTCGCGCTCCCCCTGTTCCTGCTCTTCAGCCAGGCGGGAGCGACCAACACCATCTGGGCCGTGCTGCTGCCGAGCCTCGTGAGCCCGTTCGGCGTCTACCTCTCGCGCATCTACGCCGCGGCGAGCGTGCCCGACGAGATCATCGAGGCCGCGCGCATCGATGGTGCCGGAGAAGTGCGCACGTTCTTCACGGTCGCGACGCGCCTCATGGCGCCCGCGCTCGTCACGATCTTCCTCTTCCAGTTCGTGGCGATCTGGAACAACTTCTTCCTGCCGCTCATCATGCTGCGCGACGAGAGCCTCTTCCCCGTCACGCTCGGCCTCTACGTCTGGAACACGCAGGTGAGCCAGATCCCCGACATCCGCGCCCTCGTCGTCATCGGGTCGCTGCTGTCGATCATCCCCCTCATCGTCACCTTCCTCGCACTGCAGCGGTTCTGGCAGTCGGGGCTGGCGAACGGCGGGCTCAAGTGAGCATCCGCCGACAGTCCCTCGGCCGCGACGCGGCCGTGCGGAGCAGCACCACCACCACCCATCGAAAGGAACACAGCATGGCGATCTCACTCGTC
>LNFD01000076.1 GCA_001464255.1 Actinomycetales bacterium Ga0077552
GGGTGCGACTACAACCCCGAGCAGTGGGACGAGTCGGTCTGGCACGACGACATCGCGCTCATGCGCGAGCTCGGCGTCGACCTCGTCGCCATCAACATCTTCGGCTGGGCGCAGCTGCAGCCCCAGCCCGGACCCTTCGACTTCAGCCGCCTCGACCGCATCCTCGAGCTGCTGCACGCGGCGGGCATCCGGGTCAACCTCGGCACGGGCACCTCGTCGCCGCCGCCGTGGCTCGCGCGCGTGCATCCCGAGACCCTGCCGCAGCACGCCGACGGCACGATCGCGTGGCCGGGCGGCCGGCAGGCGTGGTGCCCGAGCTCCGAGGTCTTCCGGCAGAAGGCGCTCGAGCTCGTGACCGCGATGGCCGACCGCTACGGTCAGCACCCCGCCGTCGCGCTCTGGCACGTCTCGAACGAGCTCGGCTGCCACAACGCGCTGTGCTACTGCGATGCCTCCGCCCGGGCCTTCCGGTCGTGGCTGCGCGACCGCTACGCCACGCTCGACGCCCTCAACGCGGCCTGGGGCACGGCCTTCTGGAGCCAGCGCTACGGCACGTGGGACGACGTGCTGCCGCCGCGCACGACGCGCTCGGCCGGCAACCCCGCCCAGCTGCTCGACTTCAAGCGCTTCTCCTCCGATGCCCTGCTCGAGCACTACCGCGCCGAGACGGCCGTGCTGCGCGCGCGCTCGAGCGCCCCCGTGACCACGAACCTCATGGTCACCGCGCACATCCAGACGCAGGACTACTTCAGCTGGGCTCCCGAGCTCGACCTCATCGCGAACGACCACTACCTCGACCACCGCCTGCCCGATCCGCTCGCCGAACTGGCCTTCAGCGCCGACCTGACCCGCGGGCTCGCGGCCGGGGCGCCCTGGATGCTCATGGAGACGTCGACGAGCGCCGTCAGCTGGCAGCCGGTCAACCACGCCAAGCGCGAGGGCGAGCTCGTGCGCACCGTGCTCGGTCACGTCGCCCGCGGCGCCGACTCGATCTGCTTCTTCCAGTGGCGCGCCTCGCGCAGCGGGGCCGAGAAGTTCCACTCGGCGCTCCTGCCGCACAGCGGCACCGCGGGCGAGGGCTGGGCGCAGAGCGTGGAGCTCTCCGCGCTGCTCGACCGGCTCTCCCCCGTCGTGGGCTCGCGCGTGCACGCTCGCGCGGCGCTCGTCTTCACGTGGGAGGCGTGGTGGGCCGCCGAGGGTGACACCCAGCCGAGCAGCCTGCTGCAGTACCTGCCCGAGGCGCACCGCTACCACCGCGCGCTGCGCGCCCTCGGCGTGACGGTCGACCTCGTCGCACCCGGTGCCGCCCTCGACGGCTACGACCTCGTCGTCGTGCCGACCCTCTACACCGTCACGGATGCTGGCGCCGCCGTGATCGCCGAGGCCGCCCGCGGGGGCGCGACCGTGCTCGTGACGCCCTTCAGCGGCATCGTCGACGAGCACGACTCCATCCGCCCCGGCGGCTACCCCGGCGCCTTCCGCGACCTGCTCGGCCTGACGGTCGACGAGTTCCGGCCGCTCGCCGCCGACGCGACCGTCGCCCTCTCGTCGGGCGCGCGCGGGAGCATCTGGAGCGAGACGGTGCGCGTGGCCGATGCTGAGGTGATGGCGACCTTCGTCGACGGCCCCGCCGCAGCATCCCCCGCCCTCACCCGCCGTGCCGTGGGCTCGGGAGCCGCCTGGTACGTCGCGACCGTTCTCGACGACGACGCGGCCCTCGATCTGCTGCGACGGCTGTGCGCAGAGGCCGCGGTGCCGGTGCTCGAGGTCGGGCCCGACGTCGACGTCGTCGCCCGCCGCGCGGCGACGGCAGACGTCACCTTCATCATCAACCACCGCTCCGAGCCCATCACGGTGCCCGTCGCGGGTCTCGACCTGGTCTCGGGCGAGACGGTCACCGACGCGACCCCGCTCCCCGCGGGGGCCGTGCGCGTCGTCATGTCAGAGAGGAGCGACCATGGCGCGTGACACCGCTGTCCGTGAGCCCGCCGTCAGGGCATCGAGAGCCGTCCGCCACCGAGGGGCGCTCGCGGTCTTCCTCGTGCCCTTCGGCGCGCTGTTCGTGCTGTTCTACCTCGTCCCGATCCTCTACGCGATCTACCAGTCGCTGCTCACCGTCGAGCGCGAGGGCACCTTCGGGCCGGCCGTCCAGGTCTTCGGCGGGCTGACGCAGTACATCGCGGTGTTCCAGAACGAGCCGTTCTGGGCATCCATCGGCCGCGTCCTGCTGTTCGGTGTCGTGCAGGTGCCGATCATGCTCGGCGTCGCGCTCGTGCTCGCCCTGCTGCTCGACTCGCCGCTCGTGCGCGGCTCGAAGTTCTTCCGCCTCGCGTTCTTCGCCCCCTACGCCGTGCCGAGCGTCATCGCCGCGATCATGTGGGGCTTCCTGTACTCGCCGAACCTCTCGCCGTTCACGGCGGTCACGGGCGCCGTCGACTTCTTGTCGGCGGATGCCGTGCTCTGGTCGATCGCGAACGTCGTGACGTGGGTCTACGTCGGCTACAACATGCTCATCATCTACTCGGCACTGCTGTCGATCAAGATCCCGCTCGTCGTTCCGGCCCTCGTGCTCACGGGCATCTTCTCGATCATCGGAACCCTGCAGCTGCTCGCCGAGCCGCAGGTCTGCCAGAGCTTCTCGAACGCCGTGACGAGCACGTTCACCCCGAACCTCACCATCTACTCGACCGCGTCGGTGCCCAACATCAGCCTCGCCGCGGC
>LNFD01000077.1 GCA_001464255.1 Actinomycetales bacterium Ga0077552
GAGCGGGGTGCCCGCCGTCCAGCCGTCCTGGCTGCGCGAGAGCACCATGTCGGCCTCGGGCATCGGGCGGGCGCGCGCGAGGATGTCGCGGATCGGGTAGCCGAGCCAGAGGGCGTTGCCCGTGAGGTCGCCGCCGACCTCGTTCGAGACGCACATGAGCGTGACGTAGGCCTCCTGCAGCGGCAGCGCGGCGAGCTCGTCCCAGCCGATCTCGACCTCCTCCTCGACGAGGCCCGTCACCCGGAGGGTCCACTGCGCCGCGTCGATGCGGGGCACCTGCAGGGCGGTATCGATGCGGTAGAAGTCGCGGTTGGGCGTCACGAGCGGCGTGATACCGGGAACATCGAGCTCGGCGCCGAGCGGGGGCGCGGCGGCCCGCGTCGTCGCCGCGGGG
>LNFD01000078.1 GCA_001464255.1 Actinomycetales bacterium Ga0077552
GCTCGCGGCATTCGCCGCACGTGCGGCGATGCCGACGACGACCGCGCCCGCCGCCGTCGCGGCGAGACCCGTGAGGAACGACCTCCGCGCGACGCCCGCCGAGCGCACGGCCGCCGCGCTCGTGCCGCGCGCCCCGCCCCACCGGGCGAGCAGCCTCATGAGCAGTCGCAGCGCGGCGATGCCCGCCACGACCCCGAGCAGGGTCGGCACGGCCCAGAGCGGCGTGGCCTCGGCCCGGGTCAGCACGGCGACGAGCGCGACGACGCCGACGACGCCGAGCAGCACGGCGCCCCACGGCCGGCGACGGTGCTCGAGCACTCCGGCGATGACGGCGAGCACGGCGACGAGCAGCCCCACCATGACGAGCAGCACGATCTTGTCGGCCTCGCCGAACAGCGCGATCGTGAGGTCTTTCAGCCACGGCGGAGCGAGGTCGATGACGAGCGACCCGACGGCGAGCACCGAGCTGCTGGCGGGCGCGACGAGCAGGGCCACGAGCTCGGTCACGGCGACGACGACCGCGGCCGCCGCGAGGCCCACGGCGGCGGCCCAGAGCGTGCGACGGCGCGGTGACATGCCGTCAGCGTAAGCCGCCGCGCCCCCGGGCGGCCTGGGCGATACCTTTCAGAAGTCTTACGGCCGCGCCCGATGCCTCACCGCGAGGAGCGCGCGTGGGAGACGATGGGGGCACCGCGAGGGCCGACGCACCGAGAGGGAGGCCGCATGACCCCGACACCCGCCGATCACCGCGCGAGCGTCGACGAGCACCACGCCCGCGTCGCCGCGCTGCTCGCCGGCCTGCGGTCGACCGCGACGGAGACGGTCGCGCTCGAGGCGGCGCTCGGGCGCCGGCTGAGTGAGCCCGTGCACTCCGCGGTCGCCCTCCCGCCGTTCCGCAACGCCCAGATGGACGGCATCGCCGCGCGCGCCGCCGACCTCGCGGGCGGTCGGGCCGTGCCCGTGGTCGGCACGGTCGCCGCGGCCCCCGGCGCGGTCGCGCCCCTGGCGCCCGGCACCGCCGTGCGCATCATGACGGGAGCCCCGGTTCCCGAGGGCGCCGACGCCGTCGTGCCGATCGAGCGGGTCGTCATGACCGCGACGGAGGCCGGGGAGTCCGCCGCCGTCGCGGACGCGGTACCGAGCGGGGCCTTCATCCGCGAGGCCGGAGGGGACCTGCCCGCGGGGGGCGAGGTGCTCGCCGCCGGCACGGTGCTGGCCTCGCGGCACATCGCCGCGCTCGCCGCCGCGGGTCGGAGCGGGGTGGAGGTCGCGCGGCGCATCCGGCTCGCCGTCATCAGCACGGGGGCCGAGCTCGCCGCGCCGGGCGCGACGCTGGCCCCCGGGCAGATCTTCGACGCCAACGGGCCCGCGCTCGCGGCGGCGGCGCGTGCCGCGGGGTGCGAGGTCGTGCTGCAGGAGCGCTCGAGCGACGAGCCGGAGGACTTCGCGGGCGTGCTCGCGCGCGCCGCAGCGGAGGCCGACGTCATCGTGACCGCAGGCGGCATCTCGCAGGGGGCCTTCGAGGTCGTGCGCGAGGTGCTTGAACCGCACGGCGCCTGGGTGGGGTCGCTCGCGCTGCAGCCCGGCGGTCCGCAGGCGACGGCGCGGTTCGCCGGGGTGCCCGTGCTGTGCTTCCCCGGCAACCCCGTGAGCGCCCAGCTGTCGTTCGAGCTCTTCCTCGCCCCCGTGCTGCGCGAGCTCGCGGGGCTGCCGGCGCGCACGGTCGAGTCGCGCCGGCTCACCGTCGATCTCGACTCGGTCGCCGACCGCGTGCAGCTCGTGCGCGCGCGGGCCGATCACGCGGGAGGCGTCACGCCGGTCGCGGGGCCCGGCTCGCATCTCGTCGTGGCCATGGCGCACGCCGACCGGGTCATCGTCGTGCCGGCCGAGACGACCCATCTGCCCGCAGGCAGCGAGGTGACAGCATGGGTGCTGTGACCGACGACCCCGCCCTCAGCCACCTCGATGCCGACGGCCGCGCCCGCATGGTCGATGTGAGCGGCAAGGCCCCCTCGGTGCGACGGGCCGTCGCGAGCGGCCGCTACCGCACCCGTGCCGACGTCATCGCGCTGCTGCGCGACGACGCCCTGCCGAAGGCCGACGTACTGACGACCGCGCGCCTCGCAGGCATCGGCGGGGCCAAGCGCACGAGCGAGCTCATCCCGCTGTGCCACCCGCTGCCGCTCGACGCCGTCACGGTCGACCTCGCGCTCGAGGCCGACGCCGTCGTCATCACGGCCACGGCGACGACGACGGGCCGCACGGGTGTCGAGATGGAGGCGCTCACGGCCGTCGCCGTCGCCGGGCTCACCCTGCACGACATGGTCAAGGCCGTCGATCCCGCCGGGGTGCTCGGCGAGATCCGGCTGCTCGAGAAGACCGGGGGCGTACGCGGGCCGTGGTCGCGCGACACCGCGGTGAGGCCGACCGCAGCACCGGCGGGCACCGCGGCCGAGCCGGCACCGAGCGCCCCGGCCCCGACGGCCGTGCGGCCGCGCACGGGCATCGTGCTCGTGTCGTCGACGCGGGCCGCGAGCGGCGAACG
>LNFD01000079.1 GCA_001464255.1 Actinomycetales bacterium Ga0077552
ACACGGTCGTCTCTCCGTCGACCACGGCGTCGCTGGAGGTGCTCTCGCTGAGATAGACCACGCGACTGGGCACGAGCGTCACGTCGTCGAACCAATCCCACTCGCCGCTCACCTCGTCGCTGCGTGTGACCGTGGCGACGATGGTCTCGCCCTCGTTGTCATAGGTGCGCACCGTGGTCAGCCCGCTCGTCGTCGCCGCGAACAGGAAGTCGTCGGTGAACTGGACGGTGAGCGATCCGCTGGTCACGCTGACGTCGGTGAGAGGCACGGGCGTCACGCCCTCGGCCGCGGCCACATCGTCCACGTAACGCTGCAGGTCGAGGGTCCAGGGCGTGCCCGCGGTGAGGCAGGCGGTCTGGTCGGTGTCGGCGACAGGCGGCTGGGGGTCACCAACTTGTGCCTCGACCGCGCAGGCTGACTGGAGTGTTGTCAGGGTGAGAACGGCACAGGCCGCGGTGACACGAACAGCTCTGCGGTCGGGCATGGGGGCCTCCTGCGGCTCACGATGCTCCGCCCGGGCTGCGGTGTCAAGAGCCGTGCGACGGGGGACCGCCCGCGGGCACGGGCGTGCGGCGCACGAGGAACACGGCGGGGATCGTGAGGGTCGCGATGATCGCACCCACCGTGAAGGCCGCGCGAACGCCCTCGGCCGTGACCGAGGCCTCCTCGGCCCCGCCCCCGCCGAACGCGGCGGCGATCGAGATGAAGAGCGCGATGCCCGCGGCGCCGGCGACCTGCTGCACCGTGCCGACGATCGCGCTGCCGTGCGAGTTGAGCTGCGGTGTCAGCGCCGAGAGCCCGTTGGTGAGCAGCGGCGTGAACAGGAGGGCGAGGCCCATGCTCACGCCGATGTTGACGATCGCGATGAGCCACAGCGGGGTCGTCGCCGCGAACATCGACATGCCCCAGAGCGAGCCGGAGAGCAGGATCGAACCGGGGATGATGAGGCTCATCGGCCCGACGGCGTCGTAGCGGCGGCCGATCCACGGCGCGAGCAGGCCCTGCAGCAGGGCGCCGGGCAGGATGATGAGGCCCGAGAGCAGCGCCGAGGCGCCGATGACGTCTTGCACGAAGAGCGGGATGAGGATGATCGCGCCGAAGAGCGCCATCGACGCGATCGTGACGATCGCGATCGACACGGCGAACTGGCGCTGGGCGAAGGTGCGCAGGTCGAGCAGGGCGCCGTCGGTGCGCTGCAGCACGAGGAGACGAGACCGATCACGAGCGCGATGGTGGCGGTCGTGGTGGTGGAGGCGGCCTGCTCCGCGGGCTGCCGGCCGGCCTCACCGAACTCGGCGAGCCCGTACACGAGGCCGCCGAAACCGGGGATGGAGAGGAGCACGGAGAGGACATCCAGCCGCCCCGGACGCTGTTCGCCCACGTCGACCATGCGCACCGCGCCGATGATGAGCGCGGCGACCGCGATGGGGATCATCGTGATGAACAGCCAGCGCCAGTCGGCGATGCTGAGGATGAGCCCCGACACGCTCGGGCCGAGCGCGGGGGCGACCGCGATGACGGTCGAGATCGTGCCGACGACGCGCCCGCGGCGCTCGGGGGCGACGAGCGCGAAGACGGTCGTGAACAGCAGCGGGAAGATGATGGCCGTGCCGCTCGCCTGCACGATGCGGCCGAGCAGCAGCACCTCGAACCCGGGGGCGACGGCACCGATGACCGTGCCGAGCGTGAAGAGCGACATCGCCAGCAGGTACATCGGGCGGGTCTGGAAGCGCTGCAGCAGGAAGCCCGTGATGGGGATGATGACCGCGAGCGTCAGCATGAACGCCGTCGTCAGCCACTGCGCGAGCGAGGCGGTGATACCGAGCGACTCGATGAGCGTCGGGATGGCGACGCCCATGAGCGTCTCGTTGAGGATGACGACGAAGGCCGACCCGAGCAGCAGCCCGATGACGAGGCGGTTGCGGGTCGCGAGCGCGGCGGCGTCGAGCGGCGCAGTGGTGGCGGTGGTGGCAGGCATAGGGAATCCAACCTACCCCTGCGGGCCGTCATTCCCGCTGGCGGGGATGCCCGGCTCAGAGCCGTTCGAAGAGCGCGCTGAGCGGCCCGCCGCCCTGCAGCAGCATCGACTCGGCATCGCAATCGACGAGCAGGGAGGCGCCATCGAAGCGCGGCGGCGCGACATCGAGCCCTTCACCCGTGGTGCTCGAGTTGACGATCTGCCACTCGGCGACCTCGAGCATGCCGCCGCTCGGGCTCGTGGCATCCCACCCCCACTCGGCCGAGGCCGACTCGACGGTCGTCACGCTGATCGGCACGGAGG
>LNFD01000080.1 GCA_001464255.1 Actinomycetales bacterium Ga0077552
TGAGGTTGGTCTCGACGGCGAGCAGGCCGTCTTCCGTGATCGTGAGCGTCTGCCCGCCCACCATGTCGAACTCGGTGATGGGCACGCCGAGGCCCAGCAAATAGGCCTCCGACTGCAGGCGGTAGTCGACGACGTCGAGACCCCATTGGCCCACGACGCAGTCGGTGTCACCGAGGCCGTCGATCGGCTGCTGCGGTTCCGACTCCTCCGGTGCGGGAGGCAGTGGTGAGCCACCCGAGCCGGGGTCGACCGAGCAGGCGCTCAGCAGGGTCGTCGAGGCGACGAGCGCGAGAAGCAGGGCGGCGGAGCGGGTCATGACGACCTCCGATCGCAGTCTCGGTCGAGCGGCTGCGCGGCCGATCGCCCCAGTCTGCTCCTCCGTC
>LNFD01000081.1 GCA_001464255.1 Actinomycetales bacterium Ga0077552
GAGCGTCGGACTCGGGGGGTGCTGCTGCTGACGACCCGGTCGGGTCGTCGAGAGGGTGGTGTTCATCAGAAGGGGTCCTCACTGCACGTGGGCGCACGGTCGTGCGGCCCGGTATCTGGGTGCTCCGCTCGTGGCGGGGCGGGGGAGGGCGATGCGCGCACGCGGCGCACGTCGCCCGAGGGCGCTGCGTCGTGCGACCTCGATCAGGCGCAGCCGGCAGAGCCGTGGCGGATTCGAGCGGGCTCGAATCGGGCTTCGAGAGCGTCGCCACCGGCAGAGAGCGGGCGGCGGAAGAGCTGCGACCCGATCAGGCGGTGAGGACGCCGACGAAGCCGGCGGTGGTGGGGATCATCCCCTCGGTGAATCGAATAAACACGCTCGGCCTCCTTTCGTCTTCTGGCGCCCGATGAACCTACCTGCACCGCGGCGCCCGGCGCAAGCGCGAATCCCGGGCGTGTCGCAGAGTTCACCGATTCGTTACTGTGGCGCCATGACCAGCGCATCGGCCCCTGCCCTCGGCCCCCGGCGCCCCCGCGGGGTGACCATCATCGGGGTTGTCGCCTACATCGGCGGCGTCGTCGATGTCGTGGGCGGCTCGATGCTGCTCGTGCTGGCGACGGGCGCGGCGCTGCTCGCGAACCCTCTCCCGGGCGGCCTGGTCACGGCGATCTCGGTCATCGCCGCAGGAGTCGTCGTGGTCGGCGTCGCCGACGGGCTCATGCGGGGCAGCCGGCTCGCGCGCTGGTTCGTGACGGTCGCGCGGGGTGTGTCGGTCGTGCTGCAGTTCGTCGCGCTGACGACGGGCGGGGTCGCCCTGATCGTCGGCATCGTGAGCCTCGTCATCTCGGTGATCGTGCTGAGCTGGCTGTGGGGCCCGAGCGCGAGCGCCTACTTCGCGGGCGCTGCGAACGCCGCGAATGCCGTCGAGCGGAACGAGCTCAGCTGATCGCGAGGGCGTAGTTCGCCCCGAGCCCCGTGCGCCGCGGCGCTTCGCCGTCGCGCAGCCGGGCGAGGCCCTCGATGACGAGGTCGACCATGAGCGCGTACTCCTCGTCATGATCGTGGTGCTCGCGGATCGTGCGGCTGATGCCGGGGTACTCATGCGCGAGCGAGCCGTCGGCGAGGGCCTGAACGCGGTCGCCGAGAGCGACCGCCGTGGGACGCCGCGCCTGCTGCGCCGTGAATCCCATGATCGTGCCGTCGACGATGTGCAGCCCGTGGTGCGCGAGCTGCGGCGTGAAGCCGGCCTCGAGCAGGGCCGTGGTCACCGCCTCGGCGTAGCGCAGGCGGCCCTCGCCGACCCGGGGGCGCACGGTGATGAGCTCGACCGACCACGGGCGGGCGAGCATGGTCGCGTGCGCGCGGTGCATGATCGCGCCGAGGCGGTCGCGCCAGTCGGTCGAGGCGGCGTCGCCCGCGTCGATCCAACTGCGCACGATCGCGTCGACCATCGCGTCGAGCAGCGCCTCCTTGTTCGGCACGTGGCGGTACAGCGACATCGCCTCCACCCCCAGCTCGGCGCCGAGGCGCCGCATGCTCAGCGCGTCGAGCCCGTGTGCGTCGGCGAGGGCGAGCGCGGCCTGCAGCACGCGGTCGTGGCTCAGGGCATCCCGAGGCGGGGTCATGCGGCCTCCTTGACAGCCGGGTCGTCGGTCGATAGCTTACGACGTAAGCATACAGCGTAAGCAACTGCTGGCAACCCCGAGGAGCCCGCCATGAAGTCGATCGTCGCCACCACCTACGGCGGCCCCGAGGTGCTGCGATCGGTGGATGCTCCGCCTCCCGTCGCCGCCGAGGGCCAGGTGCTCGTGCGCGTCGCCGCGAGCTCGGTGAACCCGCTCGACTGGCACGAGCTGCGCGGCAGGCCGTACCTGGTTCGGATCAGCCGCGGCCTGCGCGCCCCGAAGCCGCGCGGCCAGGCCATGGGGTCGGACGTCGCGGGGGTCGTCGAGTCGGTGGGCGCGGGCGTCTCGCGCTTCGCCGTCGGCGACGCGGTGCTCGGCTTCGTGAGCGAATCGGGGCTCGTGCGCATGCCGACCGGCCTGCCCATGACCGACGCCGGCGGAGTGGGCGTCGCGGCCATCACGGCGCTGCAGGGTCTGCGGCGCGGCGGCCTGGTCGCCCCGCTCACGTGGGGCCCGGGCGAGGTGGAGCCGATGCGCCCGCGCGTGCTCGTCATCGGTGCCGCGGGCGGCGTGGGCACCTTCGCGGTGCAGATCGCGAAGCTGCTCGGCGCACACGTGACGGCGGTCACGAGCACCCGCAACCTCGCGCTCGTCGCGCGGCTCGGGGCCGATGACGTCATCGACTACACGACGACGGAGGTGACGGAGGGGCTCCCACGGTTCGACCTG
>LNFD01000082.1 GCA_001464255.1 Actinomycetales bacterium Ga0077552
CACGACCCCGGCGAGGCCGAGGCTCCAGCCGATGAGCCCCCGCCAGCTGTCGGCGAGCACGCGCCGCAGCAGGGGGAGCGGTCGGCGCGCGGTCATCGCGGTCATCGGTCGCCCTCCTCGGCCAGGGTGCCGTAGAAGCCGAGCACGGCGCTCTCCAGATCGGGCTCCTGCACGACGAGGTCGAGCGGCTCGCTCTCCGCGACAGCCGTCACGAACGCAGCGACGCCGTCGCCCAGCTCGCCGTGGATCGTGACGGCGCCGTCGAGCTGCTCGTGCCGCAGCCCCGTGAGGTGGGGCAGGGCGCTGAGGCGGGCGAGCAGCGTGTCGCGGGCATCCGGTCGCACGGTGACGCGCACCGAGCGGCGGGCGGCGGCCCGCAGACGGTCGACCGTGCTGACGTCGACGATGCGGCCCGCTCGCAGCACCGCCACGTCGTCGGCGGCCTGCTGGATCTCGCTGATCACGTGCGAGCTCAGGAAGACCGTGCGGCCGGCGTCGCGGGCCTCGCGCACCATCGTCAGGAACTCCTGCTGCACGAGCGGGTCGAGACCGCTCGTCGGCTCGTCGAGCACGAGCAGCTCGGGGTCGTGCATGAAGGCCTGCACCAGGCCGACCTTCTGCTTGTTGCCCTTGCTGAGCGATCGCACGGGGCGCGTCAGGTCGAGGCCGAGCCGCTCGGAGAGCTGCTCGATGCGGCCGACGGCGACCGGGCCGCTGAGCTCGGCGTAGTGCCGCAGCAGCCCGCGGGCGGTGGCGCGACCCTCGAGGGCGAGCTCGCCCGGCAGGTAGCCGATGCGTCGCCGCAGGTCGGGGCCGGCCGTGCGCGGGTCGGAGCCGAGCACCCGCACCTCCCCGCTCGTCGCGCGGATGATGTCGAGCAGCACCCGCATGGTCGTGGTCTTGCCGGCCCCGTTGGGGCCGATGACGCCGAAAACTCGGCCGGGCTCGATCGTGAGGTCGATGCCGTGCAGCGCCGTGCGGCTTCCGTAGCGCTTCGTGAGCGCGCGTATCTGAATAGCGGGGGTCATCCCCGGGTCCTTTCGTTCGAGGGGGCGCCGTGCGGCGCCGATCAGGGGTCGGATGCCGGGGCCGCCGGCGGGTCCGGGTCCTGATTCGGGTCTCCCGCGCCCTTATCGGATCGGGGGCCGCGGCTCGTCTCGGGCGAACCGGCCAGCGCTGCGCTCGCGGCCTCGAGGATCGCGGGGGAGCTGTATAGGCCGTGCGTGTAGAGCTCGAGGGTGGGCAGGGTCATGCGACGCACGAGCGCGGGGCTCAGGCCCTGCTCGCCGAGCGCCCGGCCGAGGTGATGCTCGAGCAGCAGGGGCACGAGGCCGTGCGTGGCGATGATGACGGCCGTCATCGCCGGGTCGCTGCCTGCGCGCATCGTGCCGGCGGCGACCCCCTGATCGATCATCGCGCGCGTGCGCGCCACGAGGTCGTCGAACAGCCGCTCGCCGGCCGCGCCGCCGTCGGTGATCATGCGCGTGAGGTAGTCGAGGCTCGCCCGGTGGCTGTCGACATCGGCGAGCCAGCGCTGCATCGTCGCGGCGAGGTCGCCGGGCTCGCCGTCGAGCAGGCTCTCCTTCCGGCCCATGATCTCGTCGACGATGAGGGCGTCGCACTCGGCGCGCAGCGCCTCCTTCGAGCCGAAGTGGTGGATGACGAGGGCGGGGCTCACCCCGGCCCGTACGGCGATATCGCGCACCGAGGCGCCCGCGTAGCCGTGGCGGCCGAAGAGGGCGAGAGCGGCATCCCGGATGCGATCGCGCGTCGACGCGTCGACGGGAGCGGGGGCCATGCGCACCACACTAAACGATCGTTCAGCGCGCCGTCAGCGGCGCGACGGCACCGAGGAGGACGCCGCGCTCCAGCGTTACCAGCTTTTCACCAGGTGACACACAGCGATTTTTGGCCGTATCAGCGGCTGGTACCGGGCGAACGGCGTACAGTCAGGCTTAATTCGTGAACGGCGGGTCCCGATCCCCTTCGCGACCGAAGATCAGAAGCAACAACTTCACTCACCCCCACGTCGAGAGCCCACC
>LNFD01000083.1 GCA_001464255.1 Actinomycetales bacterium Ga0077552
ACCGGGCCGTCGTCGACCTCGCGCGCACGGTGCGCAAGAACCAGGAGGCGCTCTCAGGCTACGCGCGGGCGATGACGTGCCACCTCGGCGACTACGAGCAGTACGCCGAGCTGCGGCGCGAGCTCAGCGACCTCGAGCGCGGAACGCGCCGGGTGGGCGAACCGGGGGAGAAGGCCGACAAGCTGCGGCGCCAGAAGCAGATCGAGGGCGTGCGCACCCGCATGCGCAAGCACCCCTGCCATGGCTGCGCCGATCGCGAGGCGCACGCCCGCTGGGCCGAGCGCTGGTACCGCCTGAGCCGCGAGACCGAGAAGGTCAGCCGCCAGATCACGGGTCGCACGGGTGCCGTCGCTGCGGTCTTCGACCGCATCACCGACATCCTCGCCGAGCTGCAGTACCTCGAGACCGACGAGCACGGCCGGCTCGGCCTGACCACGCACGGGCGCTCGCTGCGCCGCATCTACGGCGAACGCGACCTGCTCGTGGCCGAGAGCCTGCGCCGCGGCCTCTGGCGCGACCTCGACGTGCCCTCGCTCGCCGCGATGGCGAGCGCGATCGTCTTCACGGCGCGACGCGACGACGGTCAGGCGCCCGAGTACGCGCTGCCGCGCGGGGCCTTCCGGCCCGCGCTCGAGCGCACGCAAGAGCTCTGGGCACGCCTCGACGACCTCGAGCGCGATCACCGGCTACCCGGCAGCGAGCCGCTCGCGACGACCCTCGCTCTGCCCATGCACCGCTGGGCCGCGGGCGGCTCGCTCGACTCGGTGCTGCGCGACGCCGACCTCGCGGCGGGCGACTTCGTGCGGTGGACCAAGCAGACGATCGACCTGCTCGATCAGATCTCGATCGTCGCCGACGGGCAGGTGGGTCGCACCGCGCGCAGCGCGCTCGATGCGATCCGGCGCGGCATCGTCGCCTACAGCTCGGTCGCCTGAGCCGGGCGCTGTGCCCGTTCGCTTACACTGTCGCCTCGTGGCCCCCTCGACCCTCTCCGCGACCTCTGCGACCGCTCGACCGCTTCCTCTTGCACTGGCACTCTTGGTGGCCATTGCTGGAGGTTGGCTCATTGATCTCGGCTACCCCGATACTGGGTGGTGGCCACTGACGATCGCGGGTACTGCCCTCGTCGTCGTGAGCCTTCGTGGGCGCAGCGTGGGCGGAGCCCTGCTCATCGGGGCGGCCGGCGGCTTTGCGTTCTATGGCGCGCTGATTGAGTGGCTGACGGTATACCTCGGGGTGGTTCCTTGGCTCGCCCTTACTGTGGTGCAGACGGCGTTTGCCGCGCTTGGCGGATTACTCATCACCCTCGTATGGCGCTGGGTGCCGCGCGCCTGGCCCGGCGCCACGGGTCGCCTCGTGCTGACACCGGCGGTAGTAGCCGCCGCGTGGACAACGCGCGAAGCGATCGTGAACGTGTTCCCTTTTGGTGGTTTCGCGTGGGGTCGTTTGGCAGTGAGCCAGGCCGAGGGCCCCCTCGCCCACTGGGCCGCGTGGGTCGGCTTCTCGGGCCTCACGTTCCTCATCGCCTGGTTCTCGGCCATGCTCGTCGCCGTCGTCATCGAGCGCGAGGTCGGGATGCTCCGCCGCGGCATCCTCGTCACCGGGGCATCCGCAGCCCTCCTCGCCTGGCCCGCCGTGCCGATCGCGACGACGGGCACGATCTCGGTCGCCGCGGTGCAGGGCGACTCCGACTCCGGGCTCTTCGCCGACTACGAGCAGGGGCAGATCCTGCAGGACCACTTCGACGCGACACGAGCGATCTTCGACCAGGGCCTCGACCTCGACGTCGTCGTGTGGCCTGAGAACGCGAGCGACCTCGACCCGCTGCGCAACGAGTATGCCGCGTCAGTGCTCGACCTCGTGAGCGAGCGGCTCGACGCCCCCGTCGTTGTCGGAACCATCACGGCCGACGGCGACGAGACGTTCAACTCGGTGCTGCTGTGGCGGGCGGGCGACGGCGCGGTCGATCAGTACGATAAGGTGCATCCGGTGCCCTTCGCCGAGTACCTGCCGGCACGCGATTTCTTCTACCCGCTGGCGCCGAGCCTGTTCGACCTCGTGCCGCGCGACTACTCGTTCGGCCAGCGCGACACGGTCGTCGACCTCGACGGCGTCATCGCCGGCATCTCGATCTGCTACGACATCGTCGACGACGACCTTCTGGCGCGCCAGATCGACGAGGGCGCTCAGTTGCTTCTCGCTCCGACCAACAACGCCGACTTCGGCGTGAGCGACCAGAGCGTGCAGCAGCTCGCGATCGCCCGGCTGCGTGCGATCGAATCGGGCCGCGCGCTGGTTCAAGCCTCCACGGTCGGCGCGAGCGCTATCGTGTTGCCCGACGGGTCGACACTTGACAGCCTCCCACTATTCGAACCCGGCACAATGGTGCAGGAGGTGCCGCTGAGCGACACCGTAACCCCCGCGCACGCGCTCGGGCGCACCGTGGAGTGGGGCGTCATCCTCTTCGGCCTGCTGTCGATTGCTCTCGCAGGGCTGCTCATCGGCCGGGGCGGTCGGGCCGACTCACGCGGAGACCAGTCGCCCCAGGGCCCGCGCTGATGCGCACGCTCGTGGTCGTGCCGACGTACGACGAGGCGCAGAGCATCCGGCCCATCATCGACCGCATCCGCCGCGCGGTGCCCGAGGCCGACGTGCTCATCGTCGACGACGCCTCGCCCGACGGCACCGGGGCGATCGCCGATGAACTCGCCGCGCACGACGACCGTGTGGCCGTGCTGCACCGACCCGGCAAGGCTGGGCTCGGGGCCGCCTACCTGCAGGGCTTCGCGCGCGCCTTCGAGGGCGGCTACGAGGCCGTCGTCGAGATCGACGCCGACGGCTCGCACGATCCCGCCGAGCTGCCCGCGATGCTCGCGCTGCTCGAGGCCGGGCCAGCCGATCTCGTCATCGGCTCGCGCTGGGTGCCCGGCGGGCGCGTGGTCAACTGGCCGTGGGCGCGGCGCGCGATCTCACGGTCGGGCAACCGCTACGCGCGGTGGATGCTGCGCTCGCGCATCCACGACCTGACCGCCGGTTTCCGCGCCTACCGCACGAGCGTTCTGCGCGGGCTCGACCGCGCGGTCGTGTCGTCGCAGGGCTACTGCTTCCAGGTCGAGCTCGCGTGGCGTGTGGAAGCGGCCGGGAGAGTCGTCGTCGAGCACCCGATCGCCTTCATCGAGCGCGAGAACGGCCGCTCGAAGATGGGCCCCGGCATCGTGGCCGAAGCCCTCGTGCGCGTCACCGGCTGGGGCGTGTCGGCCCGCTTCGGGCGAGGTCCGATCCACCGGCACGTGACGGAGTAGTCAGGCGCCGAGGCGCTCTCCGCCGCCGCGTCGGGCGCGCAGCAGCTCGAGGCGCTCCTGCAACAGCTCTTCGAGCTCGTCACGGGTGCGGCGCTCGAGCAGCATGTCCCAGTGCGTGCGGGCCGCCTTGATCTCTCCCACCGCGATGTCGATGGGGGTGCCGTCGGGGGCGAGCAGCACGCCCTCGCGGCCGCTCTTGGGCGACTCCCACGTGTCGGGCAGCTCGGCATCGGCCGAGAAGATCACGTCGAAGGTCTCGCCGTCCTCCGTGCGGTAGCGGGCGCGCTGGCGGTCGGCGAACTCGACGCCCTCCTCGCTCTGCATGCTCTGCGAGCCGAGCCTCATGCCCCGCAACGTGCGATCAGCCATGGTGAGTCCCTCCCCGGGTCAGCGGCCGTCCCGGCCGTGGCCGGCGCGCGAGGGCCGGCAAAGTTCATGTATAGGTATAGACCCGTTCACCCTGCCTGCACATCCCGGCGGGGGTGCTTCCCAGAACTTTGACAGCGTCACCCCAGCGCGGCGACGACCTCCATCGCGAGGTCGGCGCGGTCGGTCACGATGCCGTCGACGCCCAGGGAGAGCAGTCGGCGCATCTCGGGCTGCTCGTTGATCGTCCACACGTGCACCTCGACCCCGGCCCCGTGGAAGGCCCGGATGCGCGCGGGGGAGACGGTGTCGAGGCCGATCGCGCGAACGGGGATCTGCACGGCGTGCAGCCCGCGCAGGGCCGCGCGCACGAGCGGGCCGCCCCGCACGACGGTCGCGAGCAGCGCGGCGGCGAAGCGCGGCCCCGAGGCGCTCGTCGCGACTCCCGGCAACTGGGCGAGCGCGGCCCGTCGGCGGCGCTCGCTGAACGAGGTCAGCAGAACACGGTCGATCGCTTGGGCGGCACACACGGCCTCGACGGCGGGAGCGACGGCATCCGCGCTCTTGAGGTCGATGTTGAACCGCGCGTCGGGGAACGCGTCGAGCGCCTCGGCGAGCGTCGGCATGTGCTGCTCCGAGCCGAGATCGAGCCGCGCGAGCTCGGTTGCCGTCAGCTGGTCGACGCGCTGCGGTCGGCCGGCGACGCGAGAGAGATCGGGATCGTGCGCGATCACGGCGACGCCGTCGGCGCTCGCATGCACGTCGGTCTCGAGGTGCGTCACCCCGAGAGCGAGCGCGTGCGCGAAGGCCAGCAGGCTGTTCTCGGGCGCGTCAAGAGCGAGCCCGCGGTGCGCGAGCACGCGCGGGCGCGCCGGCTCGAAGTACGGCAGCCCACTGCCGAGCAGCCCCGCGTGCGGCGGCAGAGTGCTCACGCCTTCGGGGGGCGCCCGCCCGAAGCCTCAGGGCCGGGAGCTCCGCCGAAGAAGCCCTGGCCGATGCCCTTGAGCGCTTCGGTGAGCTCGCTCGGGATGATCCACAGCTTGTTCGCGTCGCCCTCGGCGAGCTTCGGCAGCGTCTGCAGGTACTCGTAGGCGAGAAGCTGGGCATCGGGGTTGCCCTTGTGGATGGCGTCGAAGACGATCGTGATCGCCTTCGCCTCCGCCTCGGCCTTGAGGATCTGGGCCTGCGCCTCACCCTCGGCCTTGAGGATCGCCGACTGGCGCGCGCCCTCCGCCTCGAGGATCTGCGACTGCTTCGAGCCCTCCGACGTCAGGATGACGGCGCGGCGGTCGCGCTCGGCGCGCATCTGCTTCTCCATCGAGTCCTGGATGCTCAGGGGCGGGTCGATGGCCTTGAGCTCGACGCGGTTCACGCGCAGGCCCCACTTGCCCGTGGCCTCGTCGAGCACGACGCGCAGCTGGCCGTTGATGTTGTCGCGGCTCGTCAGCGCCTCCTCGAGGTTGAGGCCGCCGACCACGTTGCGCAGGGTCGTGACGGTCAGCTGCTCGACGCCGGCGAGGTAGTTCGCGATCTCGTAGGTCGCGGCACGGGCATCCGTCACCTGGAAGTAGATGACCGTGTCGATCGAGACGACGAGGTTGTCCTCGGTGATCACCGGCTGCGGCGGGAAGGAGACGACCTGCTCGCGCATGTCGACGAGAGGCCGGAGCCGGTCGATGAACGGGATGAGGATGTTGAGGCCCGGCTGCAGCGTGCGCTGATAGCGGCCGAGCCGCTCGACGACGCCCGCGTAGGCCTGCGGCACGATGCGGATCGATCGCAGGATGACGACGATCACGAAGATGCCGACGACGATGAGCAGGGCTGTCACGAACAGCTGCCCCACGAACTCGGTGGCGGAGATCATGCGGTCTCGCTCCTCTCTCGGGGCGCCACGACGGCGGTCGCCCCCTCGATGCGGACGACGGTCAGGCGGTCGCCCTCCGCCGGGTTCGACGCGATGTCCTCGGTGTCGAGGCGCGCGGTCCAGGTCTCGCCGTTCGCGAGCTTCACGTAGCCGGCCCCGTCGACGAAGGCGGTCGAGACGCGCGCGGCCATGCCGACGAGGGCGTCGACGTTGGTGCGGGCTGGTTCGCGCCCCCGGTCGAGGGTCTTCAGCAGCAGCGGGCGGATCGTGAAGAGCAGGAGCCCCGAGATGATGGCCGCGGCGAGGATCTGCACCCACCACTCCGCACCAAGCAGGTTCGCGCCGAGCCCGCCGATCAGCGAACCCGCCGCGATCATGAGGAAGGTGAACTCGAGGGTCAGCACCTCGATGATCACGCAGACGATCACGAAGACCAGCCAGACGATCCAGAGGTACTGCGTCAGATCGACCACGTCGCCCCATTCATCAGAAAACCGCGCTCCGCTCACGCTATCACCGGCCTCCGGGGGCACGCCGGGCCGGCTCAGACGGTAGGGTCGTGAATCGTGAACAGCCCCCTGCAGCCCGGCTCGCTCGCCGGCAAGACCGCCCTCGTGACCGGCTCCTCGCGCGGCATCGGCGCCGACACGGTGAAGTACTTCGCCGCGGCCGGCGCGAACGTCGTCATCAACTACCGCGCCAAGGCTCCGCGCGCCGAGAAGCTCGTCGCCGAGATCGAGGCCGCGGGCGGTCAGGCGATCGCCATCGGCGCCGACCTCACCGACCCCGCGTCCGTCACTGCGATGATGGATGCTGTGCACGAGCGCTTCGGCGGCCTCGACATCCTCGTGCTCAACGCCTCCGGGGGCATGGAGTCGGGCATGGGCGAGGACTACGCCTTGAAGCTCAACCGCGACGCGCAGGTGAACGTGCTGACGCGCGGCACCGAGCTCATGGGCCCGGGTGGCCGCGTCGTGTTCGTCACGAGCCACCAGGCGCACTTCATCCGCACCGTGCCGACGATGCCCGAGTACGAGGCCGTCGCCTCGTCGAAGCGCGCGGGGGAGGACGCCCTGCGCGCGCTCATCCCCGAGCTCGAGGCGAAGGGCATCGGGTTCACGGTCGTCTCGGGCGACATGATCGAGGGCACCATCACGGCGACCCTGCTCGAGCGCGCCGCTCCCGGCGCGATCGACGCGCGCAAGGAGGCGGCCGGCAAGCTCTACAACGTGAGCGAGTTCGCCGCCGAGGTGGCGCAGGCCGCGGTCGACCCCGTTCCGGCCGACAACACGCGCCTCGTGGGCGATGTGAGCTACTTCACTGCGTTCAGCTCCGACGCCGCGGGCGAGTAGCGCGTGGCCCCGACGCCGGGCCTGCGCCGAACATCCCGAATCATTCTCATGGATGGCCATGGCGCGGCGCTGCTGTTCATGACGGCCGCGCCCGACTCCACACGGTTCGCGCGTTGGATCACGCCCGGCGGGGGAGTGGACCCGGGGGAGACCCACGAGCAGGCGGCGATCCGCGAGCTGTTCGAAGAGACCGGGCTCGTCGTCGACGACGTGGGGGAGCCCGTGTGGAGCCTCGACTTCGAGGTCGCGTGGGATGACGCCGATCACGACCGCGGCCATGCCGAGTACTACGTCGTGCGCTGCGAGCGCTTCGATCCGGTGTCGACGAACTGGACCGATGACGAGCACATCGGGACGAGCTGCTGCGCTCGGGCCAGCCGTTCGAGCCGTACGACTTGCCGCGGCTTCTGCGTACGGCCGCCGGGGGAGTTTGAGAGACTCTCGATATGACCAATGACCTGTCGGGCATCGGCCCGGGAATCTTCATCGTCGTGATCGTGGTCGGACTCGCCGCGCTCTGGATCGGGGCGATGATCTCGATCTTCCGGCGCTCGAGTGCAATGTCAGGCCTAGAGCTCATCGGCTGGTGCGCCTTCGTCGTGTTCGCCCAGTTCTTCGGCCCGCTCATCTGGTTCTTCGTCGGCCGTGATCGCTACATCGCTCCGAACCGGTGATTCTCGACTCGGTTTTCGATCCCGTCGCTCCCGCGTGGTTTGACCTCGTCTACTCGATCGTGCCGCTCGTGCTGGTGAGCGTCGCGATCGTGGGTCTCGTGTCGATCATCCGCCGGTATCGATCCATGTCGGTGCTCGAGTCGGCCGGATGGACAGCCGTCGTCGTCTTCGCCCCGGTGCTGGGCACTCTCGTCTGGTTCGGAATCGGACGACGCCGGTACACGCTGGAATAGGACCAGGGACGAGCTGTTCTCAATCGAGAAGCCCGCCCCCGGTCTACCCGTCGAGCCCTACGACCGGGCGCGGCTGCTGCGCTCGGTCGCAGCATCCTGATCGGAAGGCCCGTCACCCTGCACGGGGGACGAGGAGGAGTCGGCGATCACCGCCGCGCGACGCGACGGGCGCCGCCAGACCGGCTCGGCCTCGGCCTGCTCGGCTTGGAGCGTTCTCGACCTCGACCGCGTGGCGCCCCTCGCCGCGCGTGGCGCGCAGGCTGGTGACGATCGAGACCGTGATGATGAGCGCGACGACGCCGAGCGAGACGCTCGTGGGGATCTTGTAGACGTCGAGCAGCAGCATCTTGATGCCGACCCAGATGAGTACGAAGGCCAGGCCGAGCTTGAGGTAGATGAAGCGATGCATGAGGTCGGCGAGCAGGAAGTACATCGCGCGCAGCCCCAGGATCGCGAAGGCGTTGGCGGTGAACACGATGAACGGCTCACTCGTGACGCCGAAGATCGCGGGGATCGAGTCGACGGCGAAGATGATGTCGGTCACCTCGACGAGCACGAGCACAGCGAGCAGGGGAGTGGCGACGATGACGCCGGCCTTGCGGATGAGGAACTTCTGCCCGTGGTAGGCGTCGGTCATGGGCACGACGCGGCGGAACAGCTTCAGGATGCGCGAGTTCTCGACATCCATGTGCTCGTTGCGCTTCCTGATCATGACGTAGCCCGTGTAGAGCAGGAACGCGGCGAAGACGTAGAGGATCCACGAGAACTGGTCGATGAGCACGGCGCCGAGCGCGATGAAGATCGCGCGGAAGACGAGCGCGCCGATCACCCCGAGGAAGAGCACGCGGTGCTGCAGCTCGCGCGGCACACCGAAGAAGGCGAAGATGATCGCCCAGACGAAGACGTTGTCGACGGCGAGCGACTTCTCGATGAGGTAGCCGGCGTAGTACTGCTGGCCGAGCTCGGCCCCGTACTCCCACCAGATGTAGCCGCCGAAGGCGACACCCAGGCTCACCCAGATGATCGACCAGACGGCGGCCTCGCGCACGCCGATGACGTGGGCTTTCCGGTGGGCGAAGAGGTCGATCGCGAGCATGGCGACGATCACGCCGAGCACGGCGAACCAGAGCCAGAGGGGCACATCCATTGCAGGTCTCCTGAAAGGTCGTGAGAGCAATTCAGGAGGTCTTTCCCGGCCAGAACGGTCAGATTCGGCCCGTGGCGCCGGATCCGCATGGACGGATCGGAGTGACGACGCGACGCGGGTCGGGGATACTCCCCTCCGAACACAAGTGAACCACACTTCACCTATAAAGCGAAACCGGTTCGGCGCGATCCCGGCGAGCTCCCAGCATCCGGCGATGGGATGCTCGCATGACGACCCTGGAGCCCGGTACCGGCGTTCCCTGGCTCACGGAGTTCGTCGGCCCGGCGTTCTTCGAGACGGCGCTCGGTCCGGCGATCGTCGTGGGTTTCGCGCTCATGATGCTCGCGCCGATCTCGATCGCTGCGCACCGCTGGTGGATGACCGACACGACGCTCATGATCTGGGTCGCCGTGGCGATCGCCGGCGGACCGTTGGGCGCGATCGCGTGGTTCGCGTGGGGCCGACCGGCGGTGCGCCGATACCGCGACGGTGGTGCGGGAGCGGTCTCCGCGGCGTCGTGACGGTCAAGGTCAGTAACCGATAATCCACATTATGTCAGATCGACCGACCATTATTGCATCAGATGAAAGCAGGCTTCCCTCTCCTGAGTGAAGTCATTCAGCGGACGGCTACGTAACACGAACGGCCCTGTGGGCTGGGCTTTCCCTGGAAGTGCGCGCCCAGCTCGTTCACATAATCTCACAGGCCACGACTTGCGTATCAGCACCGGAAAGAGCCGCGGATCCCAGTTGTTGCTGGGATCTCCTGTTAGATGCGAGAATCATGCATCTGATGAAAGGGTTTACGGTGGCCGTAGATGATGCTGGCAGGTTCCGACCTTCGGCGCAGCCACTGCCTCTTCTGCACCCCCATGAACAAACCTTCCGGGAAATGCTCGATGGCTGGCGGGCACAGCAGGTCAGCCGCGGGCTCAGCGTTGGGACGATTGAAGTGCGGGTGGCAGTGGTCGAACGGTTCATGCTGGCTGCAGGTGAGTACCCGTGGCGTTGGAGCGTCGAGATGGTCGACGAGTTCTTCGCCGAACGGCGAACGATTCATCGAAACGCCCGGTCGACTATTCGTAGTTATCAGAACTCGTTGGGGCTTTTCAACTCCTACATTTGCGATTCGGCGTATGGCTGGGTTGCTCGCTGCATCGAGCTGTTCAACGATCACCCGTCTCCTGTTTTCCATCAATGGAATACTCAACGACACATTTTGGAGGCGGAGCATGGTGGACGAGTTCGCCCGTTCACCCGGGTCGAGCTCCAGGCGCTTTTCGATCGCGCCGACGACGAGGTTGACACCGCTGCTCTGCGGAAGACCAAAGGATGGGCAGCTGCTTTCCGGGACAGCACGTTATTGAAAGTTGGCTACCTGTTCGGGCTGAGGCGGAACGAGGTTCGTCACTTGCAGGATCTTGATTTCACTCGCAACCCGCACGCCGGTGAATTCGGTCGTTACGGTCACCTCAACGTTCGTTTCGGAAAGGCGTCGGCGGGCACTGACTTCAAGCAGAGGAACGTCCTGGCCGTTTTTCCGTGGGGCAGCGGAATCATCGAAGATTGGGTGGAGCGTGGACGTCCACTACTCCCGCATAGTCGGGACCTCTTTCCGTCGGAGCGTGGCACTCTCGTCGCGGAGAGTTCGTTGAACGCCCGCTTTCGTCAATATCGGTCGGACATTGGTCTCGATCGAGAAGTCACTTTTCACTCCCTTCGCAGGTCCTATGTCACTCATCTGATCGAAGATGGGCTAGACCCGCTCTTTGTCCAGCAACAGGTTGGACATGACTATGGCTCTACCACCGCGATCTACACGGCAGTCTCCAGCGACTACCGAACCAAGACGCTACGGAAGGCACTTGACGGCACCATCGCGGCCGCATTGCGCCTCGGATCCGAAGGGTGATCATGCGACGCAACGTCTCTTACGAGTGGCACCTGGCGGAGCTAATGGCGCGTAACGCCATGCACAACAGCACCGACCTTGCCCCGCACCTGGAACAGCGCGGGATCACCCTGTCGTCAGCCCAGATTTGGAGACTCGTCACCCAACGCCCTGAACGCATCTCTATCCAGATGCTCTCGGCACTCTGCGACATCTTCCACTGCTCCCCCGCCGACTTGATTTCGGTCACCGCGGTCGATGAAGCCGCAAGGATTCAGGTCAATCAGCGGCCAGCCAGCGAACTCCCTGAGTCGCGACATCGGCCACGACGCGCTCGCATAATCCGCGATGGCGACTGAGCAACTGCCGCCCCGCAGGCCACGTGGACGCCCTCGGGATACAGGCGACAAGCTCTGTCCACGTTGCGAGCGTGCGACCACCCGACTCGAATCACTGTCCCCCGGCCACGTCTTCTGCCGTAGCTGCATCGAGACCGCACTCCACACACACGGAACATGCCCCGGCTGCACCACCGACACACTCCTTCCCGGATTGGACTCAGAAGGACAGTCGATCTGCTCAGATTGTGCCGGCTACACGCGCAACTTCACCTGCTCGCGATGCTCGAAGGAGCGGGCGCCGTACCGGAGAGGGCTCTGCGAGTGGTGCTCTCTCGCCGACGACCTCGATTCGGTGTTGCAGCCCTCGGCCTTCAGCCCCGAGTCTGCGTTCGGCAGCGCGTTGCGAAGTCACCTGCTCGAAGCCGCAAGGCCGAGGAGTATCGTGCGATGGCTGCAGAACGCTCAAGTAAGAGACCTGCTCTCCGGCCTCGCCCGAGGCGACGTCGACGCCACGCACGAATCTCTCGACCAACTGCCCCAAAACGCCTCCCTTGCGCATATCCGCGCGCTGCTGATTGACCGTGGCCAGCTCCCGTCACGCGACGAAGCATTGGCGCGATTCACCGCCTGGATTCCGATGAAAATTGACACCGTTCGCGCACCTGAAAGCCGAGACGCTCTTCGCCGCTTCGCAACTTGGCATCACTTGCGCCGTGTTCGGATGAGCGCTGAAAAGGATCGAGGCGCCACGTCTGCTGCCCACAACGCAAAGCAGGAGATCACTGTTGCAGCCAACTTCCTCAACTGGCTCGGGGATCGCGGAACGGCATTGAGCTCGTGCGGACAGGAACACATCGATCTCTGGGTCAGCAACGGTCCGACGACCCGCTACACGGTCAGGAACTTTCTCACCTACACGGCCGCAAGCCAGCTATCTCGTTCGCTCGTCGTTCCGCGCCGAACCGTGAAATCGATTCGCCGAGTTGACAAGCTCGAGCGCATCGAAATGATCCGACGCATCCTGGATGACAGATCGCATCCAACCTCGCATCGCCTCGCTGCACTTCTGCTGCTGATCTTCGGCCAACCCATCACCCGCATCGTGAGCATGACCATCGACGATTTCAACCTTGTGGACACAGGCGCGCAAATTCGGTTCTCTGACGACTGGATCGAACTGCCTCCTGCTATCGCGAAGCTTGTGGCTGATCATCTAGAGAACCGCGCACCGACGATGACACGAGCGGTCGATCAAAGCCACTACGTGTTCCCAGGGTCTCGCCCAGGTCAGCACATCCATCGCGATTCGCTGAAAACAGCACTCAACCGGCTGGGAATCGACCTGCTCGGCACCAGAAACACAACCCTCGACGAACTTGTAGCCGCCATGCCCAGCCCGTTGGTGGCAGATTCACTGGGCTTCAGCTACTCCGCCCTGGCTCAGCACGAAAGCTTCCAGGGTCTGCGCTTTGAGAGGTACGTCGCCGGCCGGTACTCCGACTGACATCGAAATCTTCCACACAAGGCGATCTCGCTCCGCCGCAGCAAGATGAACTCCTGGTGTTGTTCTCCGACTGGAAACGCAGGACGAGCGATCTCGTCAACCAGTTCTCACATTAGGAGACTTTTTTCGAACCCACACGACGGTCAACTCGATTGAACAATTATCCTGCTCGTCAACTGCGTCGATGTCAGCGATGAGTGTCGCGTGAAGGCGCACCAAACGGGGGCGATGATGAGCGACCAGAGCGTTCCGGCTAATTCGGATCAAGCCTCATTAACGCTTGCCCCCCGAAGACGTATGGCCTTAGCCTCAGAGGTATCTAGGGTCGAAAATCGCGGTGGGGAGTATGGACATGAGCGTGACACTCCGTCAAGGGAAGCCACGAGGTCTGATCGGAATAGCGATCACCGCTGGCCTTATCTTGTCGCTGGGCGTGGGGGGACCGGCGTCAGCGAAAGTGACGCCGGTAGAGGACCTTCCAGAGTTCCCAGCATTGGAAGCCTTGTTTGACGGCAACAAATCGGCAACGGTGGTCCAATACTCGGTACAGGCAGGCGACTATCGGGGCCCGAGTGGTGAGCGAGTGACCGTCCAAGCGTCCGCTACATACGTTTGCAAGCTGACTGTTGACAATCCGCATTGGTCAACTGGAGCCCGAAGCGTCATTACGAAGCCGCGCGTTCAATGCAAAGGTCCAACAAGTACTATTCCAATGCGCGTTTACGGGGTACTCGCGAGGACGACAACCAACAGCATCCCTTCGTTGGTCGTAGTCGCAAGCTCGGACTACATTCAGAACGTGACGGTTACAAGCGCCACAAACTGGGGCCCTCTTGCTACTTGGTACGTTCCCGCGCAGACTAGCTCTCAGAAGATAGCCCGAGGGGCGTACTTCCGCGGCGCTGCCTCAGCAAGCCCGGCGCCGCCTCTGGTTCCATTTTCTGTTCCGGGTGCTGCCTCGGCGTTCTTGTGGGTGCCATAGAGCGCGGCTAGCCGCCGCCTATGTTGATTTCGCTCTAGAACGGGTTGCGTGCAAAAGCCCTAGTCCAGGGCCCCCCTTCGCGGGATACTCCATGTAGAGGACGAAATCACGGCCGTCGCGCCCAGCCCAATCCAGCGCATCAATGACGGAATCGGCTCCATTTAGCTGCCGTTCGTCAACGGAGCCATCGTCGAAAAAAAAGTAGACCCGGTAAACCGGAGCATCGATCTCCTCAACTACATCCCGCGGGTCTATCCCGATTGACTCCACTTTGCCTCTGCGCATGGAGCCAATCATGTACCTCGATCTACAAGTCCTGCAAGCAGTAGCGGCCTCCGCCGGAGTCGCTCGAGGCCATTGAGCTTGGAGTTCAAGACACCGAATCGCAAGACTTTCGTGACGGGCTTCACGCGAATCCGAGCCGCGGTCGGATTCGCGTGACGGAACGTCGCGGCGACGAATCCCCAAGACGGGCTAACCGCGACTCACGGGCTACGGCTATTCGGCCTTGGTTCCGCACGAAGGCTTCCGGGGTCTGCGGTTTGAGCGATACGTCAGCGGCCGACTCTCCGACAGAATGCGGTGATTTCTACTCAAAGTGATTTCGCTCATCCCCAACAGAGTGAAGCGAGGCGGCGGTTGTTCGCCCTGAGCGTGCCCCAGAGCCCCGCGCCGCGCATCCCCCGTCGATAGGTTCGAAGCATGCCGACTCTCGACGCCCACGGCCGATCCATCGACGACGCCGAAGACCTGCTTCTCGACGCGATGCGCTCGAGCGACCTCGAAGCGCTCGACGCCCTCATCGCCGACGAGCTGACCTTCACGCTGCCCGACGGCGCGACCATCGGAAAGCAGGATGACCTCGAATCGCACCGCACCGGGGCCACGCGCTTCGAGCGCCTCACCGAGCTCTCGCGCAGCTCGAGCGAGCACGGCGACGGAGGAACGACCGAGACAGCGGTCGATGCAGTCATCAGCTGGAATGGCGATCGCATCGAGGCCG
>LNFD01000084.1 GCA_001464255.1 Actinomycetales bacterium Ga0077552
GTGAGGTCGTGCAGCACGATGACGACGGTCATGCCGGCCGCGGCCTCGGCGCGCAGCACGTCGAGCACCTCCACCTGGTGGGCCACGTCGAGCGCGCTCGTCGGCTCGTCGAGCAGCAGGATGCGCGGCTGCTGGGCGAGCGCCATCGCGATCCAGACGCGCTGGCGCTGCCCCCCGCTGAGCTCGTCGACCCGCCGGTCGAGCAGCTCGAGCGCGTCGGTCGCCGCGAGCGCCCGGGCGACGACGGCATCGTCGTCGCCCCCGCGCCCGCGGAACAGCCCGTGGTGCGGGTACCGTCCGCGCGCGACGAGGTCGCCGACCCGGATGCCCTCCAGGATGCCGATCGTGCGCGCGACCTGGCGCCGCGGCAGCCGCCCGAGGTCGGCCTCGTCGAGCAGCACGCGCCCGGCGCGCGGCGCGATGAGCCCCGCGAGCGACCGCAGCAGCGTCGACTTGCCGCTCGCGTTGGCGCCGACGAGGGCCGTGAGGCGCCCGGGCGCGATCGCGAGGTCGACGCCGTGCACGACCGCGCGGTCGTCGTAGGCCAGGTGCAGCCCCTCGGCGCGCAGGCGGGGGGTGGGGGTGGGCAGCTGGTCGGTCATGCGCGGGCCTCCGGGCGTCGGTCGCCCCGCACGAGCAGCGCCAGCAGCACGAGGGCGCCGAGGGCTCCCGTGATGAGGCCGACGGGGGGCTGGAAGGTCGAGGGGATCAGGTGCTGCGCGATGAGGTCGGCCCCGAGCACCGCGGCGGCGCCCACGAGCGCGGCGGTGCCGAGGGCCGGGCCGCGGCCGCGCATCCCGCGGGCGATGGGGCCCGAGGCGAAGGCGACGAAGGCGATCGGACCGGCCGCGCCCACGGCGACCGCCGTGAGCGCGCTCGTCACGACGATCGCCCCCACGCGAACGGTGACGGGATGCCCGCCGAGCGCCCGCGCGGTCGCGTCGTCGAAGGCCTGCACCTCGAGCAGGCGCCGCCCGGCCACGAGCAGCCCCGCGCACCCGGCGAGCACGCCGCCGACGAGGGCGATGTCGGGCCACGAGGGCGAGCCGACCGAGCCGACGAGCCAGAAGTAGGCGCTGCCGGCGTCGACGAGCGCGGCGCGCGTGAGCGCGTAGCCGAGCACGCCGTTGGCGAGGAAGGCGATCGCGACCCCGACGACGACGAAGCGCGCGCCGATCGCGCCGCGCCCGCCGAGGCTCAGGGCGAGTGCGGCGGCGAGCAGGGCGCCGCCCATCGCCGCGCCCGAGACCGCCGCGCCGCTGCCGCCCGCGACGATGACGAGCACGCCCGCGGCGCTCGCGCCCTGCGCGATGCCGACGATGTCGGGGCTCGCGAGCGGGTTGCGCACGACCGCCTGCAGCAGCGCGCCGGCGAGACCGAGCGCGGCTCCGACGAGCAGCGCGAGCACGAGCCGCGGCAGCCGCACGCCCTGCACGATGAACGGCGCGCCCGGGGCCGGGTCGAGCCCGAGCAGCGCGGCGACGACCTCGGCGGGGGAGAGTGCGACGGCGCCGAGGCCCAGGGCGAGCATCCCGAGCGCGGCGATGAGCGCCAGCAGTCCGCCGTCGACGAGGCGGCCCCGGCGGCGGTCGCGCGCGCGCATCGCGGCGAGGCGCAGAGCGGTGGCGGGTGGATGCTCGTGCCGGCTCACAGCGCCGCCCCCGTCCGCGACCGCACGAGGGCGATGAGCACCGGGGCGCCGAGCACGGCGACGACGATGCCGGCCTCGATCTCGCCGGGAGGCGCGACGAGGCGGCCGAGCACGTCGGCGACGAGCACGAGCGCCGCCCCCGCGACCCCCGCGAGGGGCAGCAGCGCGCCGTGCCGCGGGCCCACGAGCCGCCGCGCGAGATGCGCCCCCACGAGGCCGACGAAGACGAGCGGGCCCGCGAGGGCCGTGGCGGTTCCGGCCAGCAGCACGATGCCGAGCAGGCTCAGCGCGCGCGTGCGACCGAGGCGGAACCCGAGCCCGCGCGCGACATCGTCGCCGAGCGCGATCGCGTCGAGGGGCCGCGCGAGGACGAGCGCCATGACGAGGCCCGCCGCGAGCAGCGGCGCGAGGGCGAGCGCCTCGTCGAGGCCGCGGGCGGTGAGGGCGCCGACCGTCCAGAACCGGTAGCGGTCGAGGGTCTCGGGGTCGCTCAGCAGCAGCAGCGAGTTCGCCGAGGTCAGCGCGGCCGTCACGGCAGAGCCCGCGACGACGAGCAGCACGGGGGCGTCGGCGATGCGCGGCCGGGCGGCGATCGCCGCGATGAGCGCCGAGGCGCCGAGCGCGCCGGTGAGGGCCAGCGCCGCGAGGGCCGCGGGGCTCGACGCCCCGAGCGCGGCGATGCCGAGCACGACCGCGAAGGAGGCGCCCGCGGTGACCCCGAGCAGTCCGGGGTCGGCGATGGGGTTGCGCGTCGTGCCCTGCATGAGCCCGCCCGCGATGCCGAGCCCCGCGCCGGCGAGCAGCCCCACGACCGTGCGCGGCACGCGCAGCTCGCGCACCACGACGAGGTCGACGGGGTCGAGCCCGGGGTCGTCGGGGCGCAGCGCCGCCGCCAGCACCGTCGCGACGTCGATGCCGCGCGCGCCGAGCGCGAGGCTCGCGACGACCGCGAGCAGCAGCGCGACCACGAGGGCGGTCGCGCCCAGGGCGCGGCGGCTCACTGCGCTTCGCTGCGCCCGCGCCGCCAGTAGCCCATGAAGGCCACGTTCGTGCGGGCGATGCCGAGCTCGCTCACGAGGTGCCGGCGCAGGCTCTTGACCATGGCGGCCTCGCCCGCGATCCAGGCGTAGAAGTCGCCCGAGGCGGGGTCGAGTGGCGAATCCCAGAGCAGCGCGGTGTCGACGTCGACGTCGTCGAGCGCGTCGGGCGTCGCGCGCACGACCGAGGCGAGCTCGCTCATGTGCCGCGGCAGCCAGCGCTGCACCGCTCGCGCGAGCAGCTCGCCGTGCGGCGCGACCGCCTCGAACCCGTGCGCCGTCTCGCAGCCCGCGTCGCGCGCGAGCCAGGTGAGGCGCGAGCGGCCGCGCGGCACGATGTTCTGAACGTCGGCGCTCGAGGCGACCTCGATGAAGGCCTGAGCGGTCACGGCGGGGTCGAGCGATTCGATGATCGAGCAGATCGCGGGGGCCGCGGTCTCATCACCGACGAGCAGCACGTGCCGCGCGGCACCCGGCCGCCAGTCGCAGCCGATCGTCGGGTCGGCCGTGCGGGCGTCGGGCCCGATGACGATGAGGCGGTCGCCGACGGATGCCCGTCGCAACCAGCGCGCGGCCGGGCCGTCGTCCACCCCCGGGGTCGGCTCGTGCAGCACCATGTCGATGTCGAGCTGCCGGCGGTCGGGGCGGATGGCGCGCACGGTGTAGGTGCGGAAGGGGTTGCGGCGAGCATCCGGCAGCGCCCGCCAGCGGGCGTACCAGTCGCCCGCGAGCTGGGCGGCCGGGTCGTGCTCGCCGAGGTCGCACAGCGAGCCGTCGTCGAGCGGCAGCACGAGCTTGACGCGCTGGTCGAGGCCGCGGGTGCCGAAGACGGCGAGGTCGTCGCCCGTGAACGTGGCGCGCACGAGGTGCGGGCTGAGCTGCAGGAGTCGCTGCACGGTGACGGCATAGGGCCGGTAGGCGGGGTGGATCGGCGCCTCGCGCTCCGTACCGAGTAAGGTAAGCATTACCTAAGTATGCACGGCGGCGCGAGGGTAGCACCACGCCCCCGCCCCTGGGAATCCCCTCCGCATCACTCGACCCCTCGAGGGGAGGGCGCACTACGCTGGGGGAGTTGCCGCGGCCGATCCGCCACGGTCGGGCAGCGTGAGGAGTGCGTCATGAGAGGCAAGATCCTGTTCGCCGCCGGCCTCGCCGTCGGCTACGTGCTGGGCACCCGCGCCGGTCGCGAGCGCTACGAGCAGCTCAAGAACGCCGCGAAGGGCTTCTGGAACGACCCGCGCGTGCAGCACCGCGTCGACCAGGTCGAAGACTTCGTCAAGGAGCGGGCGCCCGAGGTCGCCGAGTTCGTCTCCGACGGCGCCAAGAAGGTCGTCGACCAGGTGACGGGCCGCGGGGCCACGAAGCCCTCGACCGCGAAGCCCTCGACGGCGAAGCCCGCCGCGCGGAAGCCCGCGGCCGCCGCGAAGAAGCCCGCCGCCTCGTCATGAGCGAGCCCGCTCCGGGTGCGGCGCGCGAGCGCCGCGGCCTGTTCCAGCTGATCGCCGACATCCCCGGGCTCATCCGCGAGCTCATCGAAAGGCCGCGGGCATCGGGGCCGGGTTCCTCGTCACGGCGGGGGTGTTCGCGTTCTTCGCGACGCTCGTACTGACCGCCGCCGGAATCCTCGCCCTCGCGCTCGTGCTGCCCGCGTGGGCCGCCGCGCTCATCGTGGGCGGCGCCCTGCTCGTGCTCGCGGGCATCGCCGCGGCGATCGGCGTGGCGCAGCTGAAGCACGGGGTGCCGCCGACCCCCACCCAGACCATCGAGAGCGTCAAAGAAGATGTCCGCGTCGTGCGCGGACTCAGAAAGCGAGGAGCATCATGAGCGACACCGTCTCGAGCACCGTCGCGGCCACCCGTGCCCGTCTGGAGCAGACGCTGGATGCGATCGACGAGAAGCTCGACGTCAAGAAGCAGGCCGGCGAGCTGACCGAGCGCGTGAAGACCTCGTACCAGGCCAACCCCGTGCCGTGGATCATCGGGGCGACCGCCGCGACGGTCGTCGTCGTCGGGCTCGTCGCCTGGGCCATCTTCAGCGACGACTGAGGGTCGTGCCGATTATGACTCTCGCGCCCGCGGAGTCATCATGGAAGAGATGTTCTCTTCCCTCTACGACGTGACCGTCGAGCGCACGCCCACGGGCGTGCTGCCGGTCATCAAGCCGCTCCTGGGCTGGCGCGTGCTCGTGCCGCGCGGCGGCAAGTGGGGCGACGGCGTGGCCGCGCAGCTGCGCATGCTGGGCGCCGCCCCCGTCATCGCGCCCCTCATCAACTTCGCCGGCACCGAGCATCCCGAGCAGCTCTCGAGCGAGCTCGACGCCCTCCAGGCGGGCGACTACGGATGGCTCGTCGTGACGAGCGCGACCACGGTCGACGTGCTCGTCGGGCACGGCGTGCGGGTGCCCGCGACGACGCGCATCGCGGCCGTCGGCGAGACGACCGCGCACGCCCTGCAGCTCGCCGGCTACTCGGTCGACTTCGTGCCGAGCGACCACTCGGCCCGCGGGCTCGTGCGCGAGTGGCCCGGCACTGCTGCGCAGGGCCCCGTGCTCGTACCGCAGAGCGAGATCGCCGAGCCCACCCTCGTGAGCGGCCTCGCCGACCGCGGCATCGACGCGCGCTTCGTGAGCGCCTATCGCACCGTCGGCGTCACGGCCCCGGCCGAGGTCGTCGCCGACATCGCCGCGGGCGGCATCCGCGCGCTCATCGTCAGCTCGGGCAGTGTCGCGCGCCAGATCGCCGAGCAGTTCGCCCCGCTGCCGGCGAGCACCGTCATCGTCTGCATCGGCCCGCGCACGGCCTTCGACGCTCGCGCCGCGGGCCTCACCGTGCACCGCATCGCCGAGGAGCGCTCGACGGTCACGTCGTAGAGGGAAGAGAACATCTCTTCCATGATGACTCCGCGGGCGCGAGAGTCATAATCGGCACGACCCTCAG
>LNFD01000085.1 GCA_001464255.1 Actinomycetales bacterium Ga0077552
GCGGAAGGCCCTGCACGCGGTGGACCCGGCCCTCGAGGTGCGCGTCGGCGACGGCCGTGCGATCGGCGCGCTCGAGCCCGGCTCCTACGACCGCATCCTGCTCGACGCGCCGTGCACGGGGCTCGGCGCCCTGCGGCGTCGCCCCGAGGCCCGCTGGCGCAAGACCGCGGCCGACGTCGCCCCGCTCGCGGCCCTGCAGGGCGAGTTGCTGCGCAGCGCGCTCGCGGCGCTGCGGCCCGGGGGAGTGCTCGCCTACGTCACGTGCTCGCCGCACCCCGACGAGACCACCGCGGTCGTGGATGCCCTCCTCGCCGAGCACCCCACAGAGGCCGCCCCGCTCGACGCCCGGGCCGTGCTCGCCGGCATCGCCCGCACCCCCCTCGACCTCGGCGAGCTCGCGCACGGGGCCGCGCAGCTCTGGCCGCACCGGCACGGAACCGATGCGATGTTCATCCAGCTGCTGACCCGCCGCTGAGGCCGGGGCAACCCGACCGCCCGCCTCGCTACGCTGACGACGTGACCGTGCGCATCAATCCGAGCATCCTGTCGGCCGACTTCGTCAACCTGCAGCGCGATGTGGAGCGCATCGCGAGCGCCGATCTCGTGCACGTCGATGTCATGGACAACCACTTCGTGCCGAACCTGACCTTCGGCCCGCAGATGGTCGGGCGGCTGCAGGCGGTCTCACCGCTGCCGCTCGACGTGCACCTCATGATCAGCGACGCGGATCGCTGGGCGCCGGGGTACGCCGAGCTCGGGGCCTTCTCGGTAACGTTCCACGCGGAGGCCGCCGACGACGTCGTCGCGACCGCCCGGGCGCTGCGCGACCGCGGCAGCCGCGCGGGCCTCGCGGTCAAGCCCGGCACCGACATCGAGCCCTACCTCGAGCTGCTGCCCGAGTTCGACCAGGTGCTCGTCATGACGGTCGAGCCCGGCTTCGGCGGCCAGTCGTTCATGGCCGCGACGATGCCCAAGCTGCGCGCGCTGCGCGAGGCGGTCGACCGCCACGGGCTCGACGTGTGGCTGCAGGTCGACGGCGGCATCGCGCTCGACACGATCGGCATCGCGGCCGAGGCGGGAGCCGACACGTTCGTCGCCGGCTCGGCCGTATACGGCCGCGAGAGCGTCGAGCAGGCGATCGCCGAGCTGCGCGCCGCGGCGGGCGCTCACGGCCACTGACGCGGGCCCTGACCCCGCTCGCGGCGACGTCTGGTTGGATGGAGGCATGAGCCAGAACACGAAGCCCGAGATCGACTTCTTCGAGGGCCCCGCGCCCACCGACCTCGTCATCACCGACCTCGTCGTCGGCACCGGCGCCGAGGCGACCCCCGGCGCGACGGTCGACGTGCACTACGTCGGCGTCGAGTTCGAGACCGGTGAAGAGTTCGACGCCTCGTGGAACCGCGGGTCGTCGATCAACTTCCCCCTCGGCAGCCTCATCGCGGGCTGGCAGAAGGGCATCCCCGGCATGAAGGTCGGCGGCCGCCGGCAGCTCGTGTGCCCGCCCCACCTCGCCTACGGCCCCGCGGGCGGCGGGCATCGCCTCTCGGGCAAGACGCTCGTCTTCGTCATCGACCTGCTCGGCGTCTCCTAGTCGGCCGTCCTCCCGGCGCCGGGCCGGTAGCCTGGGCCGGTGAAGACTTTCGACGCGCTCTTCGATGAGCTGAGCGAGAAGGCGCGCCTGCGCCCCGAGGGCTCGGGCACCGTCGCGCAGCTCGATGCGGGCATACATGCGATCGGCAAGAAGATCGTCGAGGAGGCCGCCGAGGTGTGGATGGCCGCCGAGTACGAGAGCGACGAGGCGACGGCCGAGGAGGTCTCGCAGCTGCTGTACCACCTGCAGGTGCTGCTCGTCGCGAAGGGCCTCACGCTCGACGACGTCTACAAGCACCTCTAGACCACTGCGCGACCCGGCACGGGTGCGCCATCACCGAAGAGACCAGACCATGCTGAGAATCGCGGTACCCAACAAGGGTTCGCTCTCCGAGACCGCCGTCGAGATGCTCGTCGAGGCGGGCTACGCGGGGCGGCGCGACCCGCGCGCGCTCACGGTCGCCGACCCGCGCAACGGAGTCGAGTTCTTCTACCTGCGGCCCCGCGACATCGCGACCTACGTCGGCTCGGGCGCGCTCGATGTCGGCATCACCGGCCGCGACCTGCTGCTCGACTCGGGGTCGGCCGCCGTCGAGATTCAGCCGCTCGACTTCGGCGACTCCACCTTCCGCTTCGCGGCCCCTCCCGGCACGGTGTCGACGCTCGCCGACCTCGCGGGCGTGCGCGTGGCCACGAGCTACCCAGGCCTCGTGGGCGGCTTCCTCGCCCAGCACGGCATCACGGCCCAGCTCATCCGCCTCGACGGAGCGGTCGAATCGGCGGTTCGACTCGGGGTGGCGGATGCTGTCGCCGACGTCGTCTCGACCGGCTCGACCCTGCGCGCCCAGGGGCTCGAGATCGTCGGCCCCGTGATCCTCGAATCGACGGCCGTGCTGATCAGCGCCCAGCCGGAGCGCGCGGGCATCGCGACGCTGCAGCGCAGGCTGCAGGGCGTGCTCGTCGCCCGCCAGTACGTGCTCATCGACTACGACCTGCCGCGCGAGCTGCTCGAGCGCGCCCAGGCCATCACGCCGGGCCTCGAGTCGCCGACCGTCTCACCGCTCGCCGACGGCTCGTGGGTCGCGGTGCGGGCGATGGTGCCGCGCGATGAGACGAACCACGTGATGGACGCGCTCTACGACCTCGGCGCCCGCGCCATCCTCGTCAGCTCGATCCACGCCGCGCGCATCTGATGGCCGTCTCCGTCCGGGTCATTCCCTGCCTCGACGTCGCGGCCGGCCGCGTGGTCAAGGGGGTCAACTTCCTCGACCTGCGCGATGCCGGCGACCCCATCGAGCTCGCCCGCACCTACTACGAGCAGGGCGCCGACGAGATCACGTTCCTCGACGTGAAGGCCACGGTCGACAATCGCGAGACGATGTTCGACCTCGTGCAGGCCACGGCAGAGCAGGTCTTCATCCCGCTCACCGTCGGGGGAGGGGTGCGCACGGTCGACGACGTCGCGCGGCTCCTCGCCCACGGGGCCGACAAGATCGGCGTGAACAGCGCCGCCATCCGACGGCCCGAGCTCATCGGCGAGATCGCCGACCGCTTCGGCGCCCAGGTGTGCGTGCTGTCGCTCGATGTCACGCGCGACGCGGCCGCGCCGAGCGGTTTCGTCGTGACGACGCACGGCGGTCGCGAGCGCACCGAGATCGACGCAGTGGCGTGGGCGCGCGAGGCGATCGAGCGCGGCGCGGGGGAGCTGCTCGTGAACTCGATCGATGCCGATGGCACGAAGAACGGATTCGACCTCGA
>LNFD01000086.1 GCA_001464255.1 Actinomycetales bacterium Ga0077552
TTCAAGACCGATGGCACTGAACCCGGAGTGATTCCCAACCACCTCGTACTCGCCGCGGCCCCCTGAGCGCTGAAAACCAATGTGCAAGTGGACCTACCTTTCGCGGAAGTACCTTGAGCGTAGCGACAGTCGACGAGTCACACTCATCATCTTGACGCCGCTCACACGATTGGACGCTCGAGTGGGTTTCATCGAGCCGTTCGGGTGCGCTGGGGTGTAGCTCGTAGAGGGTCGAGCACTTCAATGTCCCGCGACGATCGCCACGATCGCGAGCAGCGGCGGGATGCCCTGCGCGAGCGCGGCCGGCAGCAGGCGCGGCGGGGCGGTGAGCGCGAGGGCTGCGCCCGCCACGGCCATGACCGCGCACCCCGCGACGACGACGGCCGGGCCCGCGATCGACCCCGGCTCGGCGGCGGTGAGCACGATGCCGACGAACACGACGATCGCGAGGGCGAGGTTGTAGACCCCCTGGTTGACGGCGAAGAGCCGCAGGGGCGCCGAGTTCGTTTCAGCGCGCACGCCGAACACGCGACGGCCGAACGGCAGCCGGAAGAGCACGCTCTCGAGCACGAAGAACGCGACATGCAGCGTCGCGGCCATGCCCGCAAGCACGAGACCGATGATCGTCAGGGCGGTCATGCGGCGCTTCCCGCCGCGACGCGCACCGCGAGCCGCCCGGGCACACGGCCCGCGAGCACGTCGACCGCGCGGTCGGCGGCCTCGTCGAGGTCGATGGGCTGCGCGATGGCGTCGACGATCGCGGGGTCGAGGTCGCGGGCGAGGCGCTTCCAGGCCAGCTCGCGCAGGTGGAGCCCCGTGAGCGAGGAGTTGACACCGAGCAGGGCGACCCCGCGCAGGATGAACGGCATGACGGTCGTCGCGAGCGCGGGCGAGGCGGCGTTGCCGCACGCGACGGCCGCGCCGAAGGGCTGCACCTGCGCGAGCGCGGTCGCGAGAGGCTGACCGCCCACGGCGTCGACGACCCCGGCCCAGCGCTGCGACTCGAGCGCTCGCGACGGGCGGTCGAGCTCGGCGCGGTCGATGACGCTCGTCGCCCCGAGCTCGCGCAGTCGAGAGTCGTTCTCGGGCCGGCCCGTCGCGGCCGTGACGGTGAAGCCCGCGCGCGCGAGCAGGGCGATCGCGAACGACCCGAGACCGCCGCTCGCTCCCGTGACGAGAACATCGCCCCGGATCACTCCGTGCTGCTGAAGCGCGAGCACGGCGAGCATGGCCGTGAAGCCCGCCGTGCCGATGCCGGCGGCCTGCAGGTCGGTGAAGACGGCGGGCGTCGCCACGAGCGTGCCGCCGTCGAGCAGCGCGCGCTCGGCGAGGCCCCCGTGCCGGGTCTCGCCCGCGCCCGCGCCGTTGAGGAGCACGCGGTCGCCGACCGCCCAGCGCGGGCTTGAGGAGGCCGCCACGACGCCGACGACGTCGATGCCGGGCACCAGCGGCGAGCGCCGCACGACCCCGGGATTCCCCGCGAAGGCGAGAGCGTCCTTGTAGTTGAGGCCCGAGCAGGTGACGGCGACCTCGACGTCGGCCACCGCATCCCGATCATCAGGGTCGGGGCGCAGGGCGGTGTCGTCCAGGTCGCGCAGCGCGACGTGCGGGCCGCTCTCGTCGAGGGTGATCTGCCAGCCGCGCGTCATGTCCGCCAGCCTAGGGTGCGGCCCGTCGCGGCGGCAGGGGCTCAGCCGAAGAGCAGGGCGGCCTCGTCGTAGCGCGACTGCGGCACGGTCTTGAGCTTCCCGAGCGCGGCCTCGAAGGGCACACGCACGATCTCGGTGCCGCGCAGCGCGACCATCTCGCCCCAGCGCCCGTCGTCGACCGCCGAGATCGCGGCCATGCCGAGGCGCGTCGCCAGCACGCGGTCGAAGGCGCTCGGGGTGCCGCCGCGCTGGATGTGGCCGAGGGTCGTCGCGCGCGTCTCGATGCCCGTGCGCTCCTCGATCATGGGGGCGAGCATCTCGCCGATGCCGCCGAGCCGGGGCCGGCCGAAGGCGTCGAGGCCGCGCTCGGAGTGCGGCTGGTCGGCGCCGTCGAGCGTGAAGCCCTCGGCGACGACGACGAGCGGCGCACGACCGCGGTCGTAGGCGCTCTGCACCCACGCGCACAGCTGCTCCATGCTCGTGTTCTGCTCGGGGATGAGGATGGCGTGGGCGCCGGCGGCCATGCCCGAGTGCAGGGCGATCCAGCCGACGTGGCGGCCCATGACCTCGGCGACCATGCAGCGGTTGTGGGCGTCGCCCGTCGTGCGCAGGCGATCCATGGCCTCGGTCGCGATGCCGACGGCCGTGTCGAAGCCGAAGGTGTAGTCGGTGGCATCGAGGTCGTTGTCGACGGTCTTCGGCACTCCGACGATACGGATGCCCGCATCCGTCAGCCGCT
>LNFD01000087.1 GCA_001464255.1 Actinomycetales bacterium Ga0077552
TCACGAGCCGCGACCTCAAGGTGCGGTACGCGACGTCGTTCCTCGGCTACGTGTGGTCGGTGCTCGACCCGCTCGTGATGGCCGTCATCTACTGGTTCGTGTTCACGCAGATCGTCGACCGCACGATCGGCGAAGCGCCCTACATCGTGTTCCTGCTCGCCGGACTGCTGCCGTGGATGTGGTTCAACGGCGCGGTCGGCGACGCGACGCGGGCGTTCATCAAGGACGCCAAGCTCGTGCGCTCGACGCGTATCCCCCGCACGGTGTGGGTCACCCGCATCGCGCTCTCGAAGGGCATCGAGTTCGTCGCGGCGCTGCCCGTCATCGTCATCTTCGCCGTCATCTTCGGCGCCGCCCCGACGTGGGGCGTGCTGTGGCTGCCGGTCGCGATCGCGCTGCAGGCCGTGCTCACGGTCGGGCTCGGGCTCATCATCGCGCCGCTCGTGGTGTTCTTCCGCGACCTCGAGCGCGCGGTCAAGCTCATCCTGCGCTTCCTGTTCTACGCCTCGCCCATCATCTACGGCCTCTCCGACCTGCCCGCGGGGCTCGACGTCTGGGCGTCGTTCAACCCGCTCGCGGGCATCATCTCGCTGTACCGGGCGAGCTTCTTCCCCGACCAGTTGGATGCCCGGGCCGTGCTCATCGCGACCGTCATGAGCCTCGTCATCCTCGCGGTCGGCGTGCTCGTCTTCCGGCGCATGGAGCGCGCCGTGCTGAAGGAGGTCTGATGGAGGCCGAGACGGTCATCCGCGTATCGGGCGGCGGCATCCGGTTCCGCCGCAACCGGCGGGGCCGCCGATCGTTCAAAGACCTCTTCGCGGGCTCGAAGCGCCGCTCGCGGCCCGATGAGTTCTGGGCCCTGCGCGGCGTCGACGTCGCGGTGCGCGCGGGCGAGGCGATCGGGGTCGTCGGGCGCAACGGCCAGGGCAAGTCGACGCTGCTCAAGCTCGTCGCGGGCGTCATGCTGCCCGACGAGGGCACCGTCGAGGTGCACGGCGGGGTGGCCCCGCTCATCGAGATCACGGGCGGCTTCGTCGACGACCTCACCGTGCGCGAGAACCTGTACCTCACCGCCGGCCTGCACGGCATGACGAAGGCCGAGATCGACGCGCGCTACGACGAGATCATCGACTTCGCGGAACTGCGCGACTTCGTCGGCACCCCCTACAAGCACCTCTCGAGCGGCATGAAGGTACGACTCGCCTTCTCGGTGATCTCGCGCCTCGAAGAGCCCATCCTGCTCGTCGACGAGGTGCTCGCGGTCGGCGACAAGGCCTTCCGCGACAAGTGCTACGCCCGCATCGACGAGCTGCTCGCGGGCGGTCGCACGCTCTTCTTCGTCTCGCACAACGAGCGCGACCTCAAGCGGTTCTGCACGCGCGGCCTCTACCTCGATAAGGGCGCGCTCGTCCTCGACGCCCCCATCGGCGAGGTGCTCGACGCCTACAACCGCGACTACGGCAGCGGCTCGGTCTGACGGCCCGCCACCGCCCAGCCGCCCCTCCTACACTGGGCGCAGCGACGACAGGAGGCAGCGGTGACTCTCATCCCGAGCGACCCGAGCGGTACCGGCGAGCCGGGGGCCGCGGTCGACCGCGGGCCGCTGCAGGGCATCCCGATCGATGACGATGCCCTCGCCCCGACGGCGCCCGCCGCGGTGGCGCCCGACGTCGACCCGCTCATCGTGCGCGGCCTGCGCGCCGCCATGTCGGCGCAGCGGCCGGCCGTGCTGCTGCACATCCGCTCGATCCGGCGGCAGTACCCGGCGGCGACGCCCGAGCAGGTCATCATGATCCTCGAGCGGCGCTTCCTCAACAGCGTCACGCTCACGGGCGCGGGCAGCGGCGCCGCGGCGCTCATCCCGGGCGTCGGCACGGCGCTCGGCCTCACCGTGATCGGCGTCGAGACGGTCGCGTTCTTCGAGATGACCGCGCTGTTCGCGCAGTCGGTCGCCGAGATCCACGGCATCGTCGTCGATGACGAGGAGCGAGCGCACAACCTCGTCATGGCGCTCATGCTCGGCGGGCCGGGCAAAGACCTCGTGCAGCAGTTCGTCGGGCAGGCCACCGGGGCAGGCCCCGACCGCACGCAGTACTG
>LNFD01000088.1 GCA_001464255.1 Actinomycetales bacterium Ga0077552
CCGTCGACGTCGGGCAGCGAGCGCACGAGCGCGTCGAGCTCGTCGTCGTGCACGCCGCCGAGCAGCAGCGGCACGTCGGGCGCGTGCGGGCCGAGCGCGGCGCGCACGAGGGCGGGCAGCCCGCTGGTGCCGTCGAGCCCGCCGACCGCGAGCACGTAGCGCTCGGGCAGCTCGAGGGCGGCGGCGCGCGAGTCGCGGCTCGGGCCGGGGTCGAGGGCGGGGCTCACGGCCCCGGCGATGACGCGCACGCGATCGCCGAGGTCGAGGGCGCCCGCGAGGTCGTCGGCGACAGCGTGCGTGGGCACGACGATCGCGTCGGCGTAGCGCTCGGCGCGCTTCGCCATCGCGCGGTTCCAGGCGGCGGCCCGCGACGGCAGGCTTTCGGGGTGGGTGAAGGCCGTGGCGTCATGGATGGTGACGACGATCTGCTCGCCGGGGTTGTTGAGCCGGTCGTGCCGGTAGAGGGGCGCGAACAGGCTCGGGGCGTGCACCATGCCCGTGCCGGGCAGCCGCGTGAAGCCGTGCTGCCACGCGGCCGCGAGCTGCCGCCGGTCGAGGGCGCTCTTGTACAGCTCGGTGAGGCCAGGCAACTGCTGCTCGATGCGGGCGTACTCGGCAGGCGGTGACGAGGCGACGATGCCGGCCACGTCGCAGCCGCGCGGCGCGGTCTCGATGAGCGCCCGCGTGAGCTCGAGGGCGTAGCGGCCGATGCCGCTCGGCACCGGGTCGCCCACCTGGTCGAGCACGACCCGCAGTGTCGTCAGGCTCATGAGAAGACTCCTTCGGCCATGGCCTCGTCGAGCGCCGCGCGCCAGGGCCGCATCGGCGGGAGGCCGAGCGCGGCCCACCCGTCGTGCGCGAGCACCGAGTTGGCGGGGCGCCGGGCGGGGCGCACGAACTGCGTGCTGTCGGTGGGGGTGACGACGGTCGGGTCGCCGCCGAGGTTCTCGACGATCGCTTGGGCGAACCCGTGCCACGTGGTGGCCCCCGCGTTGGTGCCGTGCAGCGTGCCGGAGCGCACCCCCGCGTCGAGCATTCGCACGGTCTGGTCAGCGAGGTCGCGCGTCCAGGTGGGCTGCCCGTGCTGGTCATCGACCACGGTGAGGGTGCCGTTCTCGCGGTAGAGCCGCATCATCGTGCGCACGAAGTTGGGGCCGTGCTGCCCGTACAACCAGGCGGTGCGCAGCACGATCGTGCCCTCGGGATGCGCGGCGCGCGCCCGCCGTTCGCCCTCGGCCTTCGACCGGCCGTAGGCGCTCACCGGCGCGAGCGGCGCGTCTTCCGGGTACGGCCCCGCGGCGTCGCCGGCGAACACGTAGTCGGTCGAGTACTGCACGAGCACGGCGCCCGCCGCGGCGGATGCCCGGGCGAGGTTCTCGGCGCCGGTCGCGTTGATGAGCGTCGCCTGCTGCTCGTCGCTCTCGGCCGCGTCGACGGCCGTGTAGGCGGCGGCGTTGAGCACGACGTCCTGGCCGGCGACCGCGTCAGCGCAGGCGACCGGGTCGGTGATGTCGAGCTCGAGCCGGGTGAGGGCGGTCACCCGGCGACTGGCGAGGGCGGTTTGCAGGTCGCGACCGAGCATCCCGCCGGCACCCGTGATGAGGTAGCGCCGGCCGTGCGTCATTGCCCCTGGGCGCGGTAGCGCGCCTCGGTCGCGTCTTTCTGCGGCGCCCACCAGGCCTCGTTGTCGCGGTACCAGGCGATGGTCGCGGCGAGGCCCGCCTCGAAGTCGCTGAAGCGCGGCGCCCAGCCGAGCTCGGTGCGCAGCTTCGACGAGTCGATGGCGTAGCGCAGGTCGTGCCCGGGGCGGTCGACGACGTGGTCGTAGGCGTCGGCGGGCTGGCCGAGGGCGGTGAGGATCATCTCGACGACCTCTTTGTTGTTCTTCTCGCCGTCGGCGCCGATGAGGTACGTCTCGCCGATGACGCCCTTCTCGAGAATCGTCAGCACGGCGGCCGAGTGGTCGTCGGCGTGGATCCAGTCGCGCACATTGCGACCCGCGCCGTAGAGCTTGGGGCGCTCGCCGCGCAGCACGTTCGTGATCTGGCGCGGGATGAACTTCTCGACGTGCTGGTAGGGCCCGTAGTTGTTCGAGCAGTTCGAGAGAGTGGCCGGCACGCCGAACGATCGCACCCAGGCGCGCACGAGCAGATCGCTGCCCGCCTTGGTCGACGAGTAGGGGCTCGAGGGGTTGTAGGGCGTGGTCTCGGTGAAGCGCGCCGGGTCGTCGAGCTCGAGGTCGCCGTAGACCTCGTCGGTCGAGATGTGGTGGAAGCGCGTGCCGTGGCGCCGCGCGGCTTCGAGCAGCGTGAATGTGCCGATGACGTTGGTGTCGACGAAGGGGCGCGGTTCGTCGAGCGAGTTGTCGTTGTGGCTCTCGGCGGCGTAGTGCACGACGGCGTCGGCCGCCGCGACGAGCTCATCGACGAGCGCCGCGTCGACGATGTCGCCCTGCACGAACGTGAGGCGGGCATCCGGAAGCCCGGCGAGCGAAGCGCGGTTGCCGGCGTAGGTGAGCTTGTCGAGCACCGTCACGTGGTGCTCGGTGTGCTCGATCACGTGGTGCACGAAGTTCCGCCGATTCTAGTGACGGGCGCGTTGGTAGGCTCGGGCTCATGCAGATTCGCGAGTTGTCGGTTCCCGGTGCTTTCGAAGTCACCCCCCGGCAGTTTCCCGACGACCGCGGCGTCTTCTTCGAGTGGTACCGCTTCGACGCGCTCGCCGAGGCGGTCGGGCACCCTCTCGACCTGCGGCAGGGCAACGGCTCGGTCTCGCGCAAGGGGGTTGTGCGGGGCATTCACTTCGCGGATGTTCCTCCCAGTCAGGCGAAGTACGTCACCGTCGCGCACGGCGCGGTGCTCGATTTCGTCATCGACATCCGCGTCGGCTCACCGACGTTCGGGCAATGGGATTCGGTCGTGCTCGACGCGATCGACCGCCGGGCGGTCTATGTCGGGGAAGGGCTCGGGCACTGCTTCGTCTCGCTCGCCGA
>LNFD01000089.1 GCA_001464255.1 Actinomycetales bacterium Ga0077552
GCAGCGAGAGCACGGCATCACTCCGCTCGATCCGACGGTCGGGCTCGAGATGCCGCTGCCGCACGGAGAGCTCGTGCTCTCAGAGAAAGACCTGCAGGCTCCGACGCTGGCTGAGGCTACGGCGCAGGGCCTCTTGCCGACGTGGGATGCGGAGCGCGCCTTCACCCGTTCGCTCGACGAACGGTGGGCTGGTCGATGAAGGGCATCATCCTCGCGGGAGGCTCGGGCACGCGCCTCTGGCCCATCACGAAAGGCATCTCGAAGCAGCTGATGCCGATCTTCGACAAGCCGATGATCTACTACCCGCTGTCGACGCTCATGATGGCCGACATCCGGGAGATCCTCGTGATCACGACCCCGGAGTATGCCGATCAGTTCCAGGCCCTGCTCGGCGATGGCAGTGACCTTGGCATCTCGCTCACCTACGCGCAGCAGCCGTCTCCTGACGGGCTCGCGCAAGCGTTCCTGATCGGCGAAGAGTTCATCGGAGACGACAGCGTCGCGCTGGTGCTCGGCGACAACATCTTTCACGGTTCAGGGCTCGGTTCGGCCCTCCGCCGATACACCGACATCGAGGGTGGGCTGATCTTCGCCTATCAGGTCGCGAATCCAGAGGCCTATGGCGTCGTCGAGTTCGATGCTGAAGGGCGTGCGGTGTCGATTGAGGAGAAGCCCGTTCATGCCAAGAGCAGCTTCGCGGTTCCGGGGCTCTACTTCTACGACAACAGCGTCGTCGAGGTCGCAAAGTCGATCACGCCCAGCGATCGCGGCGAGCTCGAGATCTCGAGCGTCAACGAGCGTTACCTCACCGCGGGCCGCCTTCAGGTTCACGCGCTCGACCGCGGAACGGCGTGGCTCGACACGGGAACATTCGAGTCGATGATGCAAGCATCTGAGTACGTGCGGGTGATCGAAGACCGCCAGGGCTACAAGATCGGCTGTATCGAGGAGGTGGCCTGGCGTGCTGGCTGGATCGATGACGTTCAGCTGGCCGCCCTCGCGGCTCCCCTGGCCAAGAGCGGGTACGGCACCTATCTGCAGCGCCTCTTGGCTCGGTAGTCCGTTGTGGCGGTGACATACGTGCGCGAGCTGTTCGCGACGCGCGAGCTCTTGGTCAATCTGACGATGCGCGAGGTGAAGGGTCAATATCGGCGCACGGTGCTCGGCCAGCTGTGGTCGATCATCAATCCGGTCGCGACCATGGTCGTGTACACGCTCGTCTTCTCGCTTCTGCTCAGGGTGCCGCCGCCACCCGGCGATCCGAGCCAGCTCGACGTTTACGCCCTCTGGCTCATGTGCGCACTTCTGCCGTGGACGTTCTTCACGCGGGTCGTGAACAGCGGTGTCGCCTCGATCACGAACAATGCGAGCCTCATCACGAAGGTCTACTTCCCCCGCATGCACTTGCCGCTGTCGGTCACCCTCTCGACGGCGATCACGTTCGGCATCGAACTGCTCGTGCTGACGCTCGCTCTGCTCCTGTTCGGCGGTCTGCCGCTGCTGTGGTTGCCCTTCGTGCTCGTCGCCACGGTTCTCCTCGCGATGTTCGCCACAGGACTGGCGATGATGCTTGCGATCGTGAACGTGCATTTCCGTGACACACAGCACTTCGTCGGTATCCTGCTGCCGATGTGGATGTTCCTGACTCCGATCATCTATCCCTTCACGATCGTGCAGGAGGCGGCAGCTCGGTCGGGCGAGTGGATTGTCACGGCCTTCCAGGTCAACCCGATGCTGCACTTCGTCGAGCTGTTCCGCACGCTCCTCTACGACAACGCGATGCCCGACGTGCTCGACTGGCTCGCTGCAATTCTCGCCGCGGCGGTCGTTTTCGGGTTGGGCGCGCTGGTCTTCTGGCGCCACGAGTCGCGGCTGGCCGAGCTGCTATGAGCGCGACGGGCAAGTTTGCGGTCAGTGTCGACGGGGTCTCGAAGAAGTTCCGGCTGTTCCACGAGCGCAACCAGACGCTCAAGTCGGCGATCATGCGTGGCCGCCGCATCGTGGCTGACGACTTCTGGGCGGTGCGGGACGTCTCGTTCAAGATTCCGCACGGGGAGACCTTCGGGCTCATCGGTCGCAACGGATCGGGCAAGTCGACCTTGCTCAAGATGCTCGCCCGCATCTATCGGCCCGACGAGGGGAGCTTGTCGCTCAATGGCCGTGTGTCGTCGATGCTCGAGGTGGGCTCGGGCTTCCACCCTGAACTCAGCGGCCGCGAGAACGTGTTCCTCAACGGCTCGATCCTCGGCCTGAGCCGTAAGCAGGTCGCTGCGCGATTCGACTCGATCGTCGACTTCTCAGGAGTCGAGGGCTTCATCGACCAGCCGGTCAAGAACTACTCGTCGGGCATGTACGTGCGCCTCGGCTTCGCGGTCGCCGTGCACACCGAGCCCGACATCCTCATCGTCGACGAGATCCTCTCCGTCGGCGACGGCGCCTTCCGTGACAAGTCCCGAAAGAAGTTCCTCGAGTTCACGGGGGAGGGGCGCACGGTCATTCTTGTCTCGCACGCCCTGTCAGAGATCACGGAGATGTGTCAGCAGACCGCCTGGATGCACGAGGGCCGGGTCCGAGCACTCGGGCCGACATCTGAGGTTGTCGAGGCCTACGACGCGGCGATCGAGGCCGAGTCGAGCTGAGCGGCGTCGTGATGGCGACCGCTACCGAGCGCGTCGCTCGAGCAGCGCAGACCGAGCGGTGAGGCCCATCGACAGAGCGACTCGCACGGGCCACAGGTACCACCCGCGGTACTTACGAGTGATGAAGCGTCGGGCCGACGTGTGATGAGCACGAATCATGACGGCCGACTCGTTGATGGTCGTATGACCGCCAATGTGGGTTACCGCGACGGAGGGCTCATAGCGGTTGCGATAACCCGCGAGCCCGATTCGGTACCCCAGATCGACGTCTTCGAAGTACATGAAGTAGCCCTCGTCGAACCCGCCGACCTCGTCGAAGACGTCGCGCCGTACGAGCAGGCATGAGCCCGAGAGCCACCCAGCGTCGCGCGCCGTGACTGCCTCGTCGGCATCCTGCCGATAGCGGCGCGTCCACGGATTGTCGTGCCAGAGATTGACGAAGAGCGCGTGCCCGACGCCCGTGCGCAACGATGGCACGCGTCGCGCCGAGGGGTACACGGTGCCGTCGGGGTTGAGAACAGCCGGGCCGATCGCGGCGATGCGCGTATCGCTCTCGCCCACCGCCATGAGGGCGTCGATGACCCCGGGATGCAACACCACGTCGGGGTTGCTGATGAGCACCCAGCGCACGCCCGCTGGTAGTGCCGCGACCCCCGCGTTGATTGCGCCGCCATATCCGGGGTTATCGGGTCGCGCTACGTAGTCGGCCCCGAACCGGGCTGCGAGCTCGGCGGCGCGAGAGTCGTCACCGGGCTTGTTGTCAACGATGACGGTCTGCACGGGGGTTGATGACGCCGCCGCGATCGACGCCAGGAATCCGGGCAAGACACCGTTCGAGCGGTACGCGACGGTGACCACGGCGATGCCCGGCCGCTCGACACTGCGCCGCTCATCACCCCCGCTCATAATGGGACGATCCTAGCCGCGCCGGTGGGCGGCCCTAGGCTGGCGGGGTGGCAGACGCGCGTATCTCGGTGGCTCTCGGCACCCGCAACGGCGGCGCGTACGTCGCGCGACAGGTGGCGAGCATCCTCGGCCAACGCCCCGCACCTTTCGAGCTCGTCGTGGGCGACGATGATTCGAGCGACGACACCCTCGCGATCATCGAGCGCGTGCACACCGAGACGCTGGCGGCAAACGCCGAGCTGTCGACGAGGCTCACCATCATCCGGCGCCGGCCGGCACTCGGGGTGACGGCCAACTTCGCGGCCACCCTGGCGGCCTGCAAGGGCGAGCTCATCGCGCTCAGTGATCAAGACGATGTCTGGATGCCCGGCAAGCTCGCCGCCCTGTCGGCAGCATTCGCGGCCGACCCGCAGCTGCTGCTCGTCCATTCCGACGCGCGGCTCGTCGACGGCGAGGGCGCACCGCTGGGACTGACCTTGCTCGATGCGCTCGAGGCGACCAAGGCCGAGCGTGCGGGCCTCGCCGCGGGCGAGGCCCTGCCCGTGCTGCTGCGGCGCAATCTGGTGACCGGGGCGACGGTCATGCTGCGCCGCACCCTGCTCAACAGTGCCGCGCCAGTTCCGGCCGAGTGGGTGCACGACGAGTGGCTCGCGGCGATCGCGGCTGCCGTGGGGCGCGTGCGGCTGCTGCCCGAACCGCTCATCGACTACCGGCAGCACGGCGCCAACCAGATCGGTGCGCGCCGGCCGACTATGGCTGATCGATTCGCCCGTCTTCGCGAGCCGCAGGCGCACCGTGCTGCACGGCTCGCTCGGCGCGCCGCTCTGCTCGCCGAGCGGGGCCGCGCCGTGATGGTGCCGACCGCCGTGCAACAGCAGCTCGATGCCAAAGCCGCGCACGAAGCCCAGCGGGCACGCTTGCCGAGGACGCGTATCGCTCGCGTGCCCTCTGTGCTCGGGGGTGTGCTGTCTGGACGGTACTTCCGCTATAGCCGGGGGGTCATCGACGTGATGCGAGATCTCGCACAACCGGCGGGTCAGCCCGCTCCGCGCGCCTAGGGTGAAGTCATGGTCCCGTCGTTGTCGCGTGCACTCCAGTTCCTGACGCGTCGGGAGCGGAACGTCTACGCGGTCACCGTGCTGATGCGCACGCTGACCGGGTTGCTTGATGTGGCCGGAATCCTCCTCGTCGGCTTCATCGCCAGTGCGATCGCGTCGCAGGCGAGCGTTGAGGCGAGTGGTCAGCCGGTGCGTCTTCTGGGAATCACCGTGCCCCTCCTCGACGCGAGCGGGTTGTTCACCCTCGTTGCCGCTGTTCTCGTGGTCTTCATCGTCAAGGCCGTGCTTGCGGTCTCGCTCACGCGATTCTTGACGTTCTTCATCGCCGGGGTTGAGACTCGAGCCGCCGATCGCATCGCCGGTTACCTGCTTCGAGGGTCGTTGCTCGACCTCAAGAATCGGTCGACGTCTGAAGTGCAGTTCGCTGTGACGAATTCGTCGACCTACGCGTTCACGGGGTTGCTCAACAACCTGGCAACCCTGGTCTCAGAATCGTTTCTTCTGCTGGTCATCGCGGCAACGTTCGTCTTGGTGAATCCTCTTGCCGCGCTGTTCACGGTTCTGTACTTCGGCGTCTTTGTGCTCATCTTGCAGACGATCATTGCTCGCACTCTCCGTCGGGCCAGTAAGCAAGCCGTCTCGGGAACGATCGACACGATGTCGCGTATCGCCGATACGACGGGCGCTTTCCGTTCGTTGACTCGATTGCAGAATCTCGTCGTCGCATTTCACGGTCGGGTGCCGAGATGACCTTCGTGGGCACGTTGCCTCGATATGTGGTCGAGACCGCCCTCATCCTCGGGGTCGTGCTCTTGCTCGGCCAGCAGTTGCTCGTCGGAGAGCCGGCGAGCGGGCTGGCGACCGTCGGCGTCTTCCTGACCGGAGGCGTCCGCCTCATGGCGTCGCTCCTGCCACTTCAGAGCGCACTCGCCAACCTCAAGCAGAATGGTGAGCAAGCGCGGGCATCGCTCGACCTGCTTGATGAAGCTAGCCGGCCAACTCGTTCGAGTCCGCGGCCCGCAGTTCCCGGTTCTGTCCCCCTCGATCGTCCGCTTGCCGTTGAGGTGCGGAACGTCGGCGTGGAGTACCCGGGTTCCCCCGGCCGCCGTGCCCTTGACGACGTGAGCGTGTCAGTGGCCGCGGGGTCGTTCGTCGCGATCATCGGCCCGTCCGGCGCGGGCAAGACCACCCTCGTTGATGTGGTGCTCGGTCTGATTGATCCGGTAGACGGGATCGCGGAGGTGGGCGGCTACCAGCCGCGGAGCGTATCGGTCGCTGCCCCCGGACTCATCTCCTATGTTCCGCAGAAGCCGGGTCTCATCAGCGGCACCATCGCTCAGAATGTCGCGCTCGGTCTTGACGGCGATGAGATTGATCGCGACCGCGTGCACCAAGCACTTGCCGAGGCCTACCTCGAGGAGTTCATCGCCACGCTGCCCGACGGTATCGACACCTCCGTCGGCAAGCAGGCGGATGCTCTCAGCGGTGGTCAGATTCAGCGTATTGGCCTCGCGCGTGCGCTGTACAGTCGACCGCGGCTTCTCGTGCTTGATGAGGCGACGAGCGGCCTCGACGCCAGTTCCGAGTCGTTCGTCTCGGCGAGCCTGCGGGCACTTCATGGTCAGACCACGGTGATTGTCGTTGCTCATCGACTCTCGACCGTGCAATCGGCTGACGTCGTTCATGTCGTCGAAGGGGGTCGGCTGACCGCGTCGGGTACCTTCGCCCAGGTTTCCGGAGCGAACCCCACCGTCGCTGAGTACGTTCGCTTGATGACCTTCGACTCGGATGGCCCGATAGTCTGAAGCGGTTATGTCTGACCACCCCGGTATCGAGCGCGCTTCGCGGGCTCGATGGCGGTTCCGCTCGATCTGGCTCGCCCCGTTTCTCGCCCTGCTCGCCTTGGGCTCGTGGTCACTCGCCTCGCCGGTAGGGTCGAGCCCCGACGACGACTATCACCTGGCCAGTATTTGGTGCGCTGCTGGTGACCGAACCTCGCTCTGCGAGGAGGGAACGACTGCCGGATCGAGACTCATCTCGAGCCGTGTTTTGCCAGAGATTCTGCGGCATCGGGGGCGTGCCAGTCGGGCACCTTCGACAACGGGGTGCTCATCGAGTCGACGCGCGGAAACTTCGCAGGCGAGTACCCTCCGATCTACTACGGCACGATGAGCCTGCTGGCGAGCGACGACGTTCAGACCTCGGTCATCGCGATGCGTCTGCTCAACGGTGGCCTCTTCGTTGGCCTTCTCACGTTGCTCGTCATCCTGCTTCCCGCGACCCGCGGGCCCACCCTGCTCGTTTCGTGGCTGATCACCCTCATCCCTCTCGGGCTCTTCCTCGTGGGGTCGATCAACCCCAGCGCATGGGCCATCATCGGCGTCGGCACGGGATGGATCGCGGTGCTCGGCTACATGGAATCGACCGGGTTGCGGCGGGTCGCGCTGGCAGGGGTCGCCCTCGTCGCCGCAACCATGGCCGTGGGGTCGCGCGCTGACGCCGCGATCTATCTCGCACTGGCGATCGCTGCGGTTCTGCTCCTCCGTTTCCGCGCTTCGGTGAGCTTCCTTCGAGAGGCCATTCTTCCCGTGGTCATTCTGATCATTGCTGTTGTCGCTGGACTATCGACGGGGCAGGTGGGGGCGGCGGTGAACGGCTTCGGCGGTGTCGCGTCGTCCATTCCCGACCCCTCGGTCACGAGTGGCCCCATCGCTCCGTTCTTCAGCGGACCCGCAGCCCCGCCAGAACTCGTCGACACCGTGGTCACGGGGGGGTCGACCCTCGGCCTACTGTTCTCCAATCTGGTCAACACGCCGTCATTGTGGGCGGGCGTGTTCGGGTCATGGGCGTTGGGGTGGTTCGACACTGAGATGCCGTACATCGTGGCGCTCGGCGGGGTCGGTGTCTTCGCCGCCGTCACGTTCGCGGGCATCGCTATCGTCTCCTTCCGCAAGGCGTTGATCACTGCGGCTGCCGTCACGGCTCTCTGGGTGATTCCTGTCTTCACGCTGACCCGTGGCGGCGACATGGTGGGTGTCGAGGTTCAACCTCGGTACCTTCTCCCCTTCATCATCGTGCTCGCGGGCTTTGCTGTGCTTGCCGTCGATGGACGAGTTCTTCGATTGACGCGGTTGCAGCGCATCCTCGTGGTCGGCACCTCGATCGGCACCCAGTCTCTGGCCCTCTACTACACGATCAGGCGGTTCGTTACGGGGGACGATGTCAACGGCCTCAATCTCGGCGATGGTGCCGAATGGTGGTGGGTTGGTCTGCCCGGGCCCATGGTCATCTGGCTGGTCGGTTCGGTTGCCTGGGCGGCGCTCGTCGTGATCGTGGTGAGGTTCGTCACCCCCTCCGCCCCCGTCGTACCTGCGGATCAAGCGGTGACGGAGGCCCAACGATGAGTGCCCTGCGCAACGCCATTAACGTGCTGCGACGCGAAGGGGCATACGCCGTTCTCGCACGCTCTGTTCGACGCCTCCTCCCCTACACGCCCACGCGGCCCAGCCTGGTTGGCTACAACGAAGCGCTCTTGACTGACTGGTCGACACCGCACCCCGCACTGGCGCGCCCCGTCAGTGTCACGTCACCTCGACCCGTGGTCGCGTGGGTGATGTCGCCCCCGGGGGCGAACAGCGGCGGCCACCAGAACATCTTTCGGTTCATTCGATACCTCGAGGCGGCGGGATTCGAAGCCCGCATCTACCTCTACGCCACCTTCGACGATCAGCCGCCCGACGAGGTGCGCCGCAGGGTGGCGTCATCGAGCTCGTACGCGACGGTTCAGGCGAGCATCGAGCGGTACCCCGCCGACGGCGTCCCCTCCGATGTTGATGCGATCATGGCGACGTCGTGGGAGACCGCGTATCGCTCCTACACCGATCCTTCCCGTGCGCGTCGGCTGTACTTCGTCCAAGACTTCGAGCCGTCGTTCTACCCGACCAGCTCGGAGTCGCAGCTGGCCGAGAACACCTATCGTTTCGGCTTCACCGGTATCACCGCCGGTCGGTGGCTGGCCGATCGGCTCCACCGCGAGTACCGGATGCCGACGCGTTCCTTCGACTTCGGTGCCGACCCGGCGCACTACTCGCTCGTCAACGCCGGCGTGCGTGACGCGGTCTTCTTCTACGCCCGACCCGAGACACCGCGCCGAGGGTTCGAGCTCGGCGCGATGGCGCTCGATCTCTTCGCCCGCGAGCGGCCCGACCACCGCATCATCCTCGCCGGGCAGAATCTGTCGCGGCTCGACCTGCCCTTCCCGCACGTCACGGTGGGAAACCTCCCCGTCGACGAACTCAACGCCATCTACAACCAGTGCGCGGCGGGCCTGGTGATGTCGTTGACCAACATGTCGCTCCTGCCGCTCGAGCTGCTGGCGGCCGGTGTGATCCCCGTCGTGAACGACGCGCCGAACAATCGCCTGGTGTCCGACAACCCCTTCATCTCCTTCGCCGCCCCCAATCCCCGCGCGCTCGCAGCCGCTCTGCGAGAAGTGGTCGACCGCCCCGACGCCCCGGCCTACGCGGGCCAGGCCGCACAGAGCGTCGCCGACCTCAGCTGGGACACTGCCGCCGAGCAGTTCCTCGACGCCGTGCGCTGGAGTCTCTCGTGACCGCGGTCCTGATCGTGGGGGGCAATGGCTTCCTCGGGTCGCATCTCGTCGATCGCCTTGTTGCTGACGGCCATGAGGTCGCTGTCTTCGATCGGTACTCGACGGGGCGTCCGCGCTACGACGCCGCGGGTGTGCGTGCCACCGTGGGCGATCTCGCCGACATCGCCGCTCTCGGCGCGGCAATGCTGGGTGTGCAGGAGGTCTACCATTTCGTGTCGCCGAGCACGCCCGCAACGGCGGTGGCCGACCCGCTGGTCGATGTTCGTATCGGCCTCCCGCACAGTGTCGCTCTGCTGCAAGCTGCGGTCGATGCGGGGGTGAGTCGGGTCGTCTACGCCTCCAGCGGCGGCGCCATCTACGGCGACCAGCCCGTGCCGGCGTTCCGTGAGACGGATCCGCCTGCGCCCGTATCTCCGTACGCGATCGGCAAGCTCGCGGTGGAAGGGTACCTGCGGTACTTCCGCCGTACGCACGGCCTCGACACGATCGCACTCCGCATCGCCAACCCCTACAGCCATCGGCAGGAGGGGATGCGAGGGCAGGGCCTGATCGCCATCGCGCTGCACGCGGCGCAACGGGGAACTCCGCTCTCGGTCTTCGGCGACGGCTCGATGGTGCGCGACTACGTTCATGCCGATGACGTGGTCGCGACGATGGCCGCCATGGTGGGCAGGCCTCACCAGCATGAGGTCTACAACCTGGGGAGCGGGCACGGGGTCTCCGTCGCCGCACTCCTGGCGTTGATCGAGCGGGTGACCGGTGTCGGGCTTCAGACCGTCCGGCTCGAGGTGCCCCCTACCTTTGTTCAGCGTTCCGTGCTCGATATCACCCGGGTCGTGACGGAGTACGGCATCCGCCCCACCCGAGAGCTCGATGAGGGTATTGGCGAAATCTGGGCTCGACTGGAGGGCTCTGCGCGATGACGTACCCCTCCGTCACCGTTGCGGTGCTGACGTACAACGGTGAGAAATACCTCGAAGCCCTGCTGACCGCCGTCGAGGGCCAACGATACGACGCGTCGGTCGAGCTGTTGGTCATTGATTCGGGGTCGACCGACAGAACCCTCGAGATCCTGGCCGCGCATCCCCGCGTTCGTCTGCACCAGATCGCGAACAGCGAGTTCGGCCACGGCCGCACCCGCAACCTTGCCGCCGACCTGGCTACTGGCGAGATCGTCGCGTATCTCACGCACGACGCCGTCCCGGCCCACGATCGGTGGCTGCACGAACTGGTTCTGCCGTTCGTCGACGACTCCCGTATCGCCGCCGTGGTCGGCAAGCAGGTGCCTCGAGCGAGCGCCCCGCCCGTGCTCAAGTACGACATCCAGCGTGTCTTCGAGCGGCTCGGCCCCGACTACGCGCTCACCGTCGTGAGTGATTGGGGCCAGCTCGACGAGGATGGCACGCGCGCGGCGGCCGCGTTCTACTCTGACGCGAACTCGGCGGCTCGACGCTCGGTGCTGCGGGGCGCGGTTCGGTATCGCGACGTCGACTATGCCGAAGATCAGTTGTTCGCCCGCGACGTGCTCGCAGCAGGGTTGCGCAAGGCCTATGCACCGCGCGCGGCCGTTGAGCATTCGAATGACATCACCCTGCGCACCTTCGGCGCGCGAATCGAAGCGGACATGATGGGCCTGCGCGCGATCGGGACGGTCGTGCCGCGGGTTCCGGCGCATCGTGCGGCCATGCAGTGGCTACGTTGGTCGCTCGTTGACGCGGCGTCGATCGTCCGCGATCGGGACTACCGCCCGCTCACCCGTCTGCACTGGCTGCTCGTGAACCCCTGGTACCACGCGGTCAAGTGGAGCGCGTACCGACGGTCGAGCAATCGGCCTCTTTCCGCATCGTCAGTCCGCCCGTCCGGTGCTGCTGCCGTGGCAGACTAGGCGATTGTGAGTCGCACCTGGGTTGTCGTTCCCATGTTCAACGAGGCGACCGTGATCGGGTCGGTCATCGAGGAGCTCCGCGGAGCGTTCCCGCACATCGTCTGCATCGATGACGGTAGTAGGGACGACTCCGCCGAGGCGCCGTGGTCGTCGTACACCCCATCAACCTGGGGCAGGGGGCGAGCCTGCAGACCGGCTTCGAATTCGCGCTCCGCGACCCGCTCATGACGGAGGTGCTGACCTTCGACGCCGACGGGCAGCACACCGTGCCGGATGCGGTCGAAATGGTGGCGCGACTCCGCGACGAGAACCTCGATGTCGTGATCGGCTCTCGCTTCCTCGACGATCGCACCCAGCTCGGCTGGGCCAAGCGGCTTGTGCTCCGTACCGCGACCCGGTTCACCCGCGTGACCACGGGGATGGCCCTGACCGACGCCCACAACGGGCTGCGCGTGATCGGCCGCGACCTCCTCGCAAAGATCCGACTCCGGCAGAACCGTATGGCGCACGCCTCCGAGCT
>LNFD01000090.1 GCA_001464255.1 Actinomycetales bacterium Ga0077552
CTGGCGCTCAGTCTCTAGAGACTCCCGCGTCGGCGTTTCGATATTTCCCATGATGGCCTCCCCTATCGACTGAGAGTAAAGCACCTACCTCAGACAGACGATGAAGTCGCGCACAATGTTGAGGTAGGGCTAGAGCTCAGCGCCGTTGAGCTGCTCGAGCACGACGAGCCGATCAGTCGCGCGCGACGCCCCCACGTAGAGCAGATCACGGTGGTAGCCCTTCGACAGGTCGACGTCGGTCAGAATCACCGCGGGCGCCTCGAGGCCCTTGAACTCGTGGATGCTCCCCCACCGAATGCGCGTCGGGTCTTCGATACCTGAGCCGAGGCGTGAAGTGAGGCCTGCATCCGCTGCTCGGTCAGCGAGGGCCTGGCCGGCAGCCGACCGCTCGCGGGCGTAGGGCGACAGAATCACCAGCTCGCGCACCGTGAACGGCTCTGACAGGATGCGCTCGACGGCGTCGGCGAGCAGGCGCAGCTGCTCATCCATGGTGGTGAAGGTGTGGCGCTCGACCGAGACCTGGTCGTCGTCGCTGCGGCGGTGCTCGCTGTAGAGGGTCGGCTCGCCAAGGAGCTCGGCAACGAAGCGCGCCACCTCGGGGGTCGTGCGCACGTTCGAGGTCAGGCGCAACTGCATGAGGTTGGGCACGCGGCGCAGGATGGTCGCGCGCGGGGTGGGCGGAGCATCCGTCGCCGCATCAGGCGTTGCGCCCTCATGGCGGCGGTAGATCACTTGGTGGTCGAAGTCTCCGGTGATGAAGACCGGAGCCTGCGCCAGCCCGCCCACGAGCAGCGCATCGAGCACGTCGAGGTACTGCTCAAGCGCCACGTCTTGCGCCTCGTCGACGACGAGATAGTCGTACTGCGGCCCCAGCTCGAGCGCCGCCTCGAGTGCCTGCTCGGGCAGGGTGACGTCGTACCAGTCGGCATCGACGCGTCCACTCGCGAGCTTGCGCTGTGCCTCGTTCTTGCCGGCGTGACGGTCGACCACCTGCGCCATCAGCGAGTGGATGCGCCGCACCTCGACGCCCTCACCGCACAGCTCGGCCAGCCGCGCCTCGATGAGCCGGTTGAACACCACGACGAGCGTACGCTTGCCTGACTCGGCCGCGCGTCGGGCAGCCTCGGCGGCCACCCACGTCTTACCCGACCCCGCTGGCCCCTCGACAAGCAGCCGCGGGTTGGTTCCGACCACGTCGAGAATCTTCACCTGCTCGGCCGTGAACGTTGCCTGCTCGTGCTCGCGCCGGCGGGCCAGCTCTTTCGCGCTGAGCTCGAGCTGGAAGCGCGGGGTCAGCAACTCGGTGATGCGGTCGGTGTGGGCCGCGTCGGGCTGGCTGGCAACCCGGCGGTAGCCGCTGATCGTCTCGGCCAAGTGCGCGCTGGCTTTGTTGAGGGTGCGGATGATCGCACCGGGCGCCTTGTCGGACGCAAGGTCGGCGGCATCGAGCAACTGCCACTCGTGCCAGCCGATGCCGGCGGCGAACTTGGCTCTGCTCAACTGCGTGAGCCACGCCGCGTGAAAGATCGGGTAGCCGACGGGCCCAGCCCCGCGCGACTCGAGAAACTCGATGATCGAGTGTTGCGCCCCCGACGCCTGCTCGAAGGGGCTGCGGGTGACCCAGTCGCGCTTACCGTAGCGCCAGCGCCCCTCACGGTCGGCCTCGATGCTCTCGTGCGACTTCACCTCGATCACGAGCACGCCGTGCCCCGGCGCAAGCACGACGAAGTCGGCTTCGCCCTGCACCTGGCTGACATGGTGCGCGATCTCGAGCGAGTGAAAGACGACCCAGTCGTCGGGCGCGGCCTGCAGCGCCGCGAAGACGGCATGTTCCCCGGGAGGGGCGTCATCGCCGATCGTTGGCGGAATCATGCGGGCCATGAGGTGAGACTACTTCGCGGGTGGGCGCGTGGCGAGGGCGACAAGTCGCTGGGTGCGACCGCCGGCATAGTGCGCGTTGCGCAGGAAGGAAGTGGCCCACACACACGAAGTGACGCTCACGTCACATGACGCGAGAGACATATTGCGTCAGAGGATCGCGCCGTCCTTCGCCATTGGACGCGAATGCAACATCGAGACGATATGTACATGTTTCTGTGCATTTTTGATGCAAAGCGAGTACCGTCGACTCATGACCTCCACCGTCACCACCGTTGCGCTTGCACGTGACGACCTCAGCCGCACCCTGCGGCGCTTTCGCACCGGCGACCTCGAGCCAGTCGTTCTCGGGTCGCACCGCAAGCCCGAGGCGGTCATCGTGCCTTATGCGACCTACCGCGCCGCGGAGTCGTTCACGAGCGCCCCCACCCTTGACGCAGTGGGCCAGAAGCGCCGCTTGATCCTGCGCCTTGCCGAGCTGTCGCATCTCGACAGTGTTCGCGTCACCGGCTCGGTCGCGCGCGGCGACGCGACCCCCGAGAGCGACATCGACCTCATCGTCGACCCTCGCCCCGGTGCGAGCCTGCTCGATCTCGCGCAGTTCGCCAACGACCTCGAGCAGCTGTTCGGCCGCCCTGTCGACGTGCTCAGCGCACGAGCGCTCGACCCGCATACCGATGCCGCGCTCCTGGCCGACGCGGTACCCCTGTGAGGGGCGACAGCGAGGTGCAGGTCGAGAGGTGGGTGAACGAGCTCGGCGCGACGCTCGACACCGCCGACGCCCTGGTCGCTCGGGGTCGAGACGCCTACGACACCGACCCCGCTCTGCAACTCGCCTTCGAGGCCCTCAGCTCTCGCGTCGGCGACCTCGCCAAGCGTCTCGTCGCGCTCGACCCTGAGCGCTTCAGCGCAGCCCTCTGGTCGGCCGCCGCGCGCAACCGCGACATCGTCGCGCACCACTACCACCGCATCGATCATGACCTGCTGTGGCAGACGGTCGCGCGCGACTTCGCCCTGCTGCGGGCGCTGCTCGACGAGCGCTGAGAGCGCGCCCGCCCCTAGTTCTCCGGCCCCAGCGGCACCGAGCTCACGTCGGGCGACAGCGGCGGGGCCGCCGAGCCCCAGTTGATGTCGCTCACACCGCCCGGCACGGCCATGAGGCCGGGGCGGCGCACGCCCTTCGTGTGCCGCGCCGAGGCGAGCAGCTGGAAGAGGTGGCTCGACATCTGCCGGGCAGGCACGTGGGCGTGCTCGGCCTTCGCGAGCGAGACCGAGCCGGCGATGCGCTCGAGCACCTCGTCGAAGTAGTGCTGGCGGATGTCGTAGGCCGCAACCTGGTCTTGCACCACGTGGGCACCGAGCTTGGCGAACGCGGCGAGGCCGTGCGGGTGCCACAGCACGTGCTCGTGCGGGTCATCCCAGGCCTCGGGG
>LNFD01000091.1 GCA_001464255.1 Actinomycetales bacterium Ga0077552
GCCCCATCGAGCACGTCGTCTCGAACCCGAAGCGCTCGTGCAATGCGATCGACCCCTCAGCCCCGCGGTCGGCGATGACCGCGATGACCTCCTTGACACCGGCCGCCTTCGCGCGGTCGAGCAGCTCACCCATGAGCGCCGTGCCGAGGCCCTTGCCGGTCGAGGCGGGCCCGAGGTAGATCGAGTTCTCGACCGTGAACCGGTACGCCGCCTTCTCCTTCCACGGGTAGACGTAGGCGAAGCCGAGCACGACACCGTTGGGCGACACCGCGACGAGGAAGGGGTAACCGAGCTCGCGCACCTTCGCGTACTTCGTGCGCAGAGCTTTCAGGGTCCACGGCGACTCGTCGAAGGTCACCGTCGAGTTGGCCACGTAGTGGTTGTAGATCTCACGCACGTCGGGGAGATCCTGTTCGACCGCCTCGCGCACCGTGAAGGCGAAGGGTGCCTCGGGCTCGGGGCGCTTGCGCAGGTGGGGCGGCAGGGTGCGACGCCGCTGGTACTCCTCCTCGAGCATCCCGCCCCCTTCTGACCGCGCCGCCCGGTGCGACGGCGTCAGTCTACTTTCGCCGGTGCTGGGGGCGGGCGCCAGTCGATCGGAGCCCCTCCCTGCTCGACGAGCAGCCGGTTGACGCGGCTGAACGGCCGCGATCCGAGGAATCCGCGGTGGGCCGAGAGAGGGCTCGGATGCGCGCTCGCGACGATGGGCACGGCCCCCAGCAGCGGCGCCGCGGCAGCCGCATCCCGGCCCCACAGCACCGCCACGAGCGGCCCGCCGCGTGCGGCGAGAGCCGCGAGGGCGCAGGCCGTGGCCTCCTCCCAGCCACGCCCGCGGTGCGAGCCCGGACGACCGGGAGCGACCGTCAGGACGCGGTTGAGCAGCAGCACGCCCTGGTCGCTCCACGCGCCGAGATCGCCGTGCTCGGCAGGGACGATGCCGAGATCGTCGTGCAGCTCGCGGTAGATGGTGGCGAGCGAGCGCGGCAGGGGGCGCACGGCGGCGTCGACCGCGAAGCTCAGCCCGATCGGGTGGCCCGGGGTCGGGTACGGGTCCTGCCCCACGATCACCACGCGCACGGCGGCGAGGGGCGCGGCGAAGGCGCGCAGCACGCGGTGCTCGTCGGGCAGGAAGGGCGACCCGGCCGCGGCCTCGGCGCGCAGCTCGGCGAGGAGGGCTCGCACCCGGTCGGCGACGGGGTCGAGCGCCCGGGCCCAGTCGGGCGCGATGCCCGCGAGTGCGTCGCTCATGCGAGCACGCTACCGGCCGCGCGGGCCTGGGGCGGGCGCTGTGCTGGGCCGCGCCCCCGCCGCGCGCTAGCATCGCGGAATGACCGAGCCCGCGAGCGTCTCGTCCGCCCCCTCCCCCCTGCGCGGGAAGGCCGGCGCCATCACCCTCGGCCTCGTCGGCTACCTGTTCTTCGTCGAGTTCGTCAGCGGCGTGCTGCAGGGCTACTACGTGCCGCTCATCAGCGACCTCGTGCTGTACCTGGGCGTCACCGACGCCGACTTCAACTGGTTCGAGGCCGCCCAGCTGCTGCTGAGCGCGCTCGTCGTGCCCGTGCTCGCCAAGCTCGGCGACATGATCGGGCACAAGAAGGTGCTGCTCATCTCGACCGTGCTCACGGCGGGCGCGAGCTGGTGGCTCGTGTTCGCCGACTCGTTCTGGGTCTTCCTCGTCGCGTGGGCCCTGCAGGGGTTCTACGTCGTCTGGCTGCCGCTCGAGGTCGCGCTCATCTTCGACCGCGGCCGCCGCAGCGACACGGGCGCCTCGCAGACCCGTCGCGCGGCGGGCTACCTCGTCGTGGCGCTCGAGGCCGGCGCGATCGTCGGCGCGCTCGGCGGCGCGCGCGTCTTCGCGGCCTTCAACGAGAACGTCATGCTCACCCTGATGATCCCGGCCATCGCCGTGACGGTCGCCTTCTTCGTCATCCTCTTCGGGGTGCCCGAGTCGAGCCCCCAGCCGGGTCGCCGCCTCGACACGATCGGGTTCGTGCTGCTGACGATCGCGCTGCTCACGGTCACGTCGGGGCTCACCTTCCTGCGCATCAACGGCCCCGCCACCTGGTGGGTGTACGCGCTCATGGTCGTGGGCCTGCTGCTGCTCTACCCCTTCGGCAAATGGGTGCTGAAGCACCCCGACCCCGCGATCGACCTGCGCGTGCTGCGGCAGCCGAGCATGTGGCCCGTGCAGTTGACGGCCGGGCTCGTCGGCATCAGCATCCTCGGCGCCCAGGCGCCGCTCAGCACCTTCGCCGGCACCGACCCCGACCCCGTCAACGGCTTCGGGCTCGGGCTCGACGCGGCCGAGCGCTCATACATCATCGGCGCGTACCTCGTGGCGATGATCATCGGCGCCCTGCTCTTCCCGCTCGTCTCGCGCCGGTTCACCCCGCGGTTCGCCCTCATCGCCGCCTCGGTGACGGTCGGGCTCGGGTACCTCGCCTTCCTCGTCAACAACGCGACCGCCGTGGGGGTCACGCTCAACATGGTCGTCGGCCTGCTGCTGCTCTACCCCTTCGGCAAATGGGTGCTGAAGCATCCCGACCCCGCGATCGACCTGCGCGTGCTGCGACAGCCGAGCATGTGGCCCGTGCAGTTGACGGCCGGGCTCGTCGGCATCAGCATCCTCGGCGCCCAGGCGCCGCTCAGCACCTTCGCCGGCACCGACCCC
>LNFD01000092.1 GCA_001464255.1 Actinomycetales bacterium Ga0077552
CCGTGCGCCCCACCAGGCACCGCCCCGAGCCGAGCACGCTGGCCAGCTCCGACCCGAACGAGCCCTGCGCGACCTGCCCGAGCAGGCACTGACCCTCGATCTGCACCGAGAAGAGGATCGAATCGGCCGGGTCGCCCACGCGGGTCGTGTCGGCCGTGACCTCCAGCGCTTCGCGCGGGAATCCGGCCGCCGTCAGCGTGTCGGCGATGAGGATGCTCGTCGGCTGCGGGTTCGTCGCCAGCAGCTGCTCGATCACGAACTCGAAGTAGGGGCGATTCTGACCGGCCGTGCCGCCCGGCACGAGCACGGGGTCGGGCGTCGGCGTGGGGGTAGGGGTCGGGGTGGGCGTCGAGGTCTCCGTCGGGGTCGGAAGAGGCTCGACCGGGCCGGCGACGCATCCGCTCATAGCGACGACGACGGCGAGCACGGCACCGGCGAGCGACGCGCGGCGTCGCATGCCCCGCGCGCGGTGTGCCCCCGCTGCTCCGGATGCTCCGATCGCCCTGATCACGCTGACTCCCTGCTCCCGACCGCCCGCTGCAGCCACCGCCCGATCCTACAAGGCACGCGGGCCCTGGACGGGTCCGTTCGCAATGCGAACACCCGCGAACGCCCGCTGTTGCGCGCCCCCGCACCCGGGAGCATGATCTAACTACGGAACACACCAGGTGGTGATCGGGGGATCACCGGGGGCCTGGATAACCGGTGGTTCGGAATCGTTCGGGTCGATTCCGAGCTCCTGAGATGAGCGGTCGTTCCTGGTCTCTTCGGGTGAGACCAGGAACGACCGCCTTCTTCCTAAGCCACAATCGAGACACTATCCCGGGCTGCACGATCCGCTCGGCACAAGCGGAGGCGGACACCCGACGATGACGGTTCGAGAGGCGCTCGGCGGCCCATGGGCCGCCCACTGGCTGCTGCTCGTCGCCTTCCTGCCTCCGAGCACGCTGCTCGTGCTGCTGCGCGAGACCGTGACGCCCTTCCCGGAGTGGTGGTGGCCGCTCGTCTCCGCCCTCGCCCAGCACCTCGTCACCGGTCTCGTCATCATGATCGGCGGCACGATCGCCCGGCGCGTGCACACGGTCATCCCCGTGCCGACCATCCTCGGCATCTGGGCGCTGGGGGCGGGCCTGCGCGGCGTCGTCGCCGGCGCCATCGCCGAGCAGGTCGCCGGGGTCGACCCCGAGTTCCTCTTCCGCATCGCCGTATGGACGATCGTCAGCATCGTCTGGGTACCGCCGCTCGTCTACGCCATCGCGCAGTTCGAGCGTCGACGCCTCGTCGTCGGTGCACTGGACATCGCCGAGTTCGAGCTCGCCCGCGAGCGGCCGCGCGCCGATACGAGCGGCGCCGAGGTGCAGCAGCAGTTGCGGCAGGCGATCGCCGAGTCGCTCTCCCCCGCCCTGCACGACCTGCAGGCGAGTCTCGAAGCCAGCCGGTCGTCGCTCGACCGCGCCTCGGTCGCCGAACTCAGCCTGCGCCTCTCGCAACTGCACGACGACACCGCCGACCTGCTCGAGTCGGCGCACACCCGCGCTCCGGCTCCCCCTCCCCCGCGCGCGAGCCTGCGCCGCGCGCTCGATGTCCCTCCTCGCCGCCCCTGGCTGACGGCGCTGCTCGTCGCGATCGCCACGACCGTGCTCGTCGTCTTCGACGTCTGGCGCATCTTCGGCTCGCTCGCGGCCATCGAGGTCATCGTCTCGACCGTCGCGGCGGCGACGATCATCGGTCTGGTACCGGCAACTCTCGGTGCGATTCGTCCCGATGCGCTCATCGCTCATGGGCAGCGCACCACCGCGATCGCCGCGCTCTCGGGCATCCTCGTCGCGACCTACCTGATGCTCAACAGCGGCATCGACCCGATCACCTGGCACGGCCTGCTCATCGTGCCGCTGCTCGCGATCGGTCTCACGATCGCGAGCGGAACATACCTCTCGGCGATCGTGCTCGCCGACGCCAACTCCGAGGCCGACGTGCGACTGTCATGCCTGCTCGACGAGCTGGCCGTGCTGCGCGAGCGCAATGAACAGCTCATCGAGCGCGAGCGGCACCGGCTCTCCGAGCTCATGCACGGCCCGGTTCAGGGTCGCATCGCCGCGTGCATCATGGCCCTCAACTTCCACGCGGCCGGTGACACCGACGACGAGCAGGCGCGCGTGCTCACCGACGCCGTGCTCGACCACCTGCGCGCCGTCTCGCGCGATCTCGGGCAGATCGCTGCGGGTGTCGGCGGCCCGGCGTCCCCCTAAAGGGGGACCACGACAGGACCCCCGGCCCTGTCGGCCCCGCACCGGCACGCCTACACTTCAGGCATGGCCACGCCCGAAGGGTCCACGACGTCAGTGCTGATCGCCGACGACGACGCCCTCGTGCGCGGGGTTCTGCGGATGGCCCTCACGCGGGCCGGCTACGCGGTCGTCGAGGCCCGCGACGCCGTCGAGGTCATCGCAGCGGCGGCGGCGCACGCGCCCGACCTCGTCGTGCTCGACATCAACATGCCGGCCGGCACCGTGCACGACACCCTCGGCTCGCTCCGCGACCACACCCCCGACCTCCCGGTGCTCGTGCTGAGCGGCGAGTCGCACGCGCCCGCCGACCTCACCGGGCCCGCGAGCGATTTCGCCCGCAAGCCGATCGATCTCGACGACCTCCTGGCGCGCGTTCGGCGCCTGCTCGGTGGAGAAACCGACGGCGCATGAGCAAGCACGCTGTCGCCACTCTCACGCTCGACGACGTCGTTCGGGCCCTGCGCATCGCGACCTACGACAGCCCCGACTCGGCCTTCGTCATCGATCGCGACGGCATCTTCGTCATGGCGAACCATGCCCTGTGCCAGTCGCTCGGGGTGGAGGAGAGCACGCTCATCGGTCGGCGCTTCGACCTCTCCGCGCGCGCATCCTCGAGGCGTTCCGCACCGCGCGTGCGGGCACTCCCTCGCGCTACCGGGGCACGGGCGTGCGCACCAACGGCGAGCCCTTCGTCGCCGAGGTGACGCAGCTGCCCCTTCGCATCGACGACGAGGTGGTCGCCGTCTTCGGCACCGCTCTCGACCTCACCGCCGCCGACGACGACGACGCCGAAGCGCGACGCAGCGAAGACCTGCTACGACTCGCCGGCCGAATCGCTCGGTTCGGCGGCTGGGCGGTCGACGCCGAGACGCGGCAGGTCTCGCTCTCGCGGGATGCCCGCCTCATGCTCGGCATCCCCGACGACGTCGACAACCTCTCGGAGGCCGCCTGGGCGCTTCACCCCGACGACCAGCGCGAGTTCGTCACGCGCGAGCTCGAGCGCTGCATGACCACGGGTGAGCCCTTCGACATCGAGAGCGTCATGCTCACGACGAGCGGCGAACGGCTGAGCATCCGCACCGTCGGCGAGGCGGTGATCGGGCCGGACGGCGTCATCGTCGGCGCCCGAGGGGCGATCTGCGACATCTCCGAATTGGTGGCGGCGCGTGACCGCGAAAGGGCGCTCGAATCGCGCTTGAGCGCAACTCTCACCTCGATCAGCGACGGCATCTACTTCGTGAACACCGACAACGTGCTGACCTACGCGAACCCGACGGCGCTCGAGATGCTGCGGTTCAGCGAGGAGGTGCTGCGCACCACGCCGCTCTGGGAGCTCTTCCCCGAAGCGATCGAGGCCGGGTACCGGGATGCGTTCGACCGGGCGACACGCACGGGAGAGCGCGTGGTTCATCGCGCGTACTACCCGCCCTTCGACCGCTGGTTCGAGACCACCGCCTACCCGACCGGCGACGGTCTCGCGGTGTATCTGCGCGATGTCACCGACGACGAGCGGGCGCGTGAGACCGCTCGTCGTACGCAGAAGCAGCTCGCGCAGCAGGCAGCCCTGCTCGACAGCGCGAGCGACGCGATGCTCGTGCGCGATCTCGACGGCACGGTGCGCTACTGGAACCATGCCGCCGCCGAACTGTACGGGTGGTCGCCCGAGGAGGCGATCGGCCGGAACGTCGTCGACCTCATCGGGGTAGACCCCGAAGTGCGCGCGGCCGCCGTCGCCACCCTGCTGCGCGACGGCGTCTATGTCGGAGAGCTGGCGCAGCGCACACGCGACGGGCGATCGATCGTCGTCGACTGCCGCTGGCAGGTGATCACCGACGAGACGACCGGGGCGAAGACGATCTTCGCCGTCAACACCGACATCACCGAGTACCGCACCGAGCAGGAGGCGCGCCAGCGCGCACAGCGGCTCGAGAGCCTCGGTACCCTCGCGGGCGGCATCGCGCACGATCTCAACAACGTGCTCACCCCGATCCTCATGTCGGTGCAGCTGCTCGAGAGCGACGAGACCGATCCCGACCGGCGCGAGATGCTCGCGACGATGGAGTCGGCCGTGAAGCGCGGCGCCGAGATGATCCGGCAGGTGCTGTCGTTCGCCCGTGGCGTCGAGGGTCGCCGCATCGTCGTCGACGTCGATCGCCTGCTCGACGACCTCGTCGCCTTCAGCCGCGAGGCGCTCCCCCGCGGTATCACGCTCGACATCGACCGCGGGGAGGCACTCCCCGCCACGGTCGGCGACCCGACGCAGCTCATGCAGGTGCTCGTGAACCTCGTCACGAACGCGAAGGACGCCATGGGAGCCGCGGGTCGGCTGCGCATCTCGGCGGAGCTGCTCGAGATCGTCGACGAGTACACCTCGGTGAGCCACGCGGCCTCTCCCGGCCAGTACATCGCGATCGCGGTCGAGGACGACGGGCACGGTAT
>LNFD01000093.1 GCA_001464255.1 Actinomycetales bacterium Ga0077552
CCAGGGGCGACCTTTGGCATCGGGGGCGACTTCACCTGGGTGATCACGATTGTCGCCGCGATCGCGGTCGTCGGCATCGCGACCTTCGTCTCACGCATCTCGAGCGTGCCGTGGGCCCTCGCGGCTGGCGCCCTGCTGGGCGGCGCCATCAGTCATCTCGGCGACCGGCTGTTCCGCGAACCGGGTTTCGCCCGCGGCGAGATCGTCGACTTCATCGACTACTTCGGGTTGTTCGTGGGCAACGTGACCGACATCGCCCTCGTCGGGGGCGCGATTGCGATCGTGCTGCTGAGCCTGATCGGCGTCAGCCCGCGACGACCCGTGCGCCGTGAACCGGACCCGTCGCCCGCAGCACCGTCAGCCGAGACGCACTGAGCGCGACCTGCAGCTCGAGCGCGGCATCCTGATCGGCCGCGAGGAATGCGACCGTCGGGCCTGAGCCCGAGACGAGGCCCGCGAGCGCGCCCTGCAGCTCGCCCATCTCGAGCGTGGCCGCGAGGCTCGGCTCGAGCTGCAGCGCCGGGGCCTGCAGGTCGTTGTGCAGGTACTCGGCGAGCCGGTGCGGGTCGCCCGCGCGCAGCGCCTGCAGCACCTCGATGTCGACGGTCGGCTGCTCGGGCGCCGGCGCGATGTCGTGCACGTGCCGCTCGCGGTGCCGGTCGAGCTCGGCGTAGACCTCGGGAGTGCTGAGGCCGACATCGGCGAGGGCGAGCACCCAGTGGAACGTTCCCTGCGCGAGCGCCGGTGACAGGCGGTCGCCGCGGCCCGTGCCGACGGCTGTGCCGCCCATGAGCGCGAAGGGAACATCGGCGCCGAGCTGCGCGGCGAGCTCATGCAGCTCGTCGCGGCCGAGGTTGGTGCCCCACAGGTGGTCGCACGCGACGAGCGTGGCCGCGGCATCGGCCGAGCCGCCGCCCATGCCGCCCGCGATGGGCACGTGCTTCTCGATCTCGAGCGCGACGCCCCCGCGGTAGTCGGCCGCCCGCGCGAGCAGACGCGCCGCCTTGATGGCGAGGTTCGAACCGTCGGTCGCGAGCCCGCTGCAGTCGATCGGACCGGTGAACCGCACCGAGAAGTCGTCGGCGGGCCGGGCGTAGACCTCTTCGTAGAGCGAGATCGCCTGGTACGCGGTGGCGACCTCGTGGTAGCCGTCGTCGAGCAGCGAGCCGACCTTCATGAAGACATTGATCTTGCCGGGCGCCCGCACGTGCACCACTCGGTCTGTCGCCCCCGTGCTCATGGCTCCACCCTATTCGACCTCACCGCCTACCCTGAGAGAACCATGCAGTGCGACTACTTCGACGCCGGGCTCTGCCGCTCGTGCACGCTCATGGGTCGGCCGTACCCCGAGCAGCTCGCCGAGAAGGAGGCGCTCGCGAGCCGGTTGCTCACGCCCTTCGGCCCGGATGCGCAGTGGCTCGCAGCGGTGGCCAGCGCCGAGAGCGGCTTCCGCGCGAAGGCCAAGATGGTCGTCGGCGGCACGGTCGACTCCCCCACGCTCGGCATCCTCGACGGCGCGGGGCGGGGTGTCGATCTGCGACGCTGCGGCATCATCGCGCCGGGCATCCTCGCCGCCTTCGCCGCGCTCATCGCGGCCATCACGCGGGCCGGGCTCGAGCCCTACGACGTGCCGGCGCGGCGCGGCGAGCTCAAGCACCTCATCGTCACCGAGGCGCCGAGCGGCGCGCTCATGGTGCGCTTCGTCGTGCGCTCCGAGGGGGCCGTGGCGGGCATCCGCGCGGTGCTGCCGTGGCTGCAGGATGCCCTGCCGACCCTGCTCGTCGTCACCACGAACATCCACCCCGAGCACAAGGCCGTGCTCGAGGGCGAGGTCGAGCACGTGCTCACCGACGAAGCCGTGCTGCCGTTCGCCGTCAACGACCTCGAGCTGCGGGTGCGGCCGCAAAGCTTCGTGCAGACCAACACCGCGATCGCCGCGGCGCTCTACGCGCAGGCTCGCGACTGGGTCGACGAGCTCGACCCCGCCTCGGTGTGGGATCTGTA
>LNFD01000094.1 GCA_001464255.1 Actinomycetales bacterium Ga0077552
ATCCATCGACGACGCCGCCTGGGGCGCGCATGTGGCGACGGCCGACCACGACGCCGTGCCGCAGGTGACCTTCACGAGCCCCGAGGTCGCGAGCGTCGGGCTGACCGCGGCGCAGGCCGAGGCGCAGAGCCTGCGCACGCGCGTCGTCGACTACGAGCTCGGCTGGCTCGCGGGCGCGACCGTGCACGGCGACGACTACCGCGGCACCGCGCGCATGGTCGTCGATGAGGATCGCGGCGTCATCGTGGGGTTCACCCTCGTCGGCGACGACGTCGGCGAGCTGCTGCACGCCGCCACGATCGCGATCGTCGGCGAGGTGCCCCTCGCACGGCTGTGGCACGCCGTGCCGTCGTATCCGACGCTCAGCGAGATCTGGCTGCGTCTGCTCGAAGGCTACGGGCGCCCATGAGCGCGGCTCCCGCGCGCGGTCGCGCGGCGCGGGCCGTCGACCGGCTCGCCCGCAACCGCGCCGTGCGCGCCATCGGTCTGCACCCGGTCATCGCCCGCCCGGGCTACTGGTTCGCCACTGCCGCGGGCGTCACGTGGGGTGCGCTGCTGGGCGGGTTCCGCATCTCTCGGCGCGGCGGCGTCATCGTGTGCGCGGGCCTGCCGCGCTGGGCCTTCGGCCGCGGCGGCACGACGATCGGCGCCGCCTACCTCACGCACGACAATCTGCGCGAGAGCGTGCTCGAGCACGAGGCCGTCCACCGCGCGCAATGGAAGAAGTACGGGCTCGCGTTCATCCCGCTCTACCTGGCGGCGGGCCAGGATGCGCGCACGAACCGGTTCGAGGTCGAGGCCGGCCTCGATAAGGGCGGCTACCGGTAATTACCTATACCGGCCCGGCGGCGCCGCGCACTACCCTGGCGCCATGCTGAGACTGCCGATCGCCCCCTCCGCCCTCATCGCCGTGGCGCTCGCGGTCTCCCTCGCCGGTTGCGTCCCGACCCCCGAGGCCACCCCGAGCGCCTCCCCCAGCGAGAGCCCCTCGGCCTCCGAGAGCGCCTCCCCGAGCGCGTCGCCGAGCCCCGAGACCGTGGCGCTGCCCGAGTGCGCGACCATCTACTCCCCCGCCGTCGTCGCGAGCCTCACCGCCGAGGGCCGCACCTCCTCGGGCGATGTCAGCGCTCCCGGCATGGGCGGCTGGGGCACCGCCGACACGACGCTGCAGGGCATCCTCGCCTCGATCCCCGACCGCGTGAGCTGCACGTGGATCCTGCCCGCGAGCGAGAGCGGGTCGACGACCTCCATCGCGCGACTCGACGCGTCCACACGCACCGCGGTCGTCGCCGCTCTCACCGCCGGCGGTTTCACGGCGTCGAGCGTGCCGGGGGGCGACCTGTACTCGATCGACGTGGAGACCGAGATCGGCAGCTACAACGAGTCGCACCTGCTGACCGACGACCTCTGGTTCGCGAGCTTCTACTCGGGCGGGCAGTCGCAGACGCTCACGCTCGACGCCGCGGCGCAGCTGCTGCCCTAGCGTCGATTCGCCGCTAGCTCCACCACTGCGGCGGGTGGATGCTCGCCCCGGGTCGCCGGCGCTCGAACTGCGCCCCGAGCGCGAGCAGGGTCGCCTCGCCGCCCGGCCGGCCGATGAGCTGCACACCCATCGGCAGCCCGGGCTGCGCCGAGTCGGGCGGCGTGAGGCCCACGGGCAGGGTCAGCGCGGGCAGGCCCGCGACGTTCACGAAGCTCGTCCAGGGCGTGTACTGCACCTGCTGCGTGAAGTTGCGGTCGGCATCCTCGGCGTCGTACCAGCCGAGCGGGCGCGGCGTCATGGCGAGCGCGGGCGTGAGCACAGCATCCACCGTCGACAGCCGGGCGATGACGCGCCGCTCGAAACCGCTCAGCCAGGCGAGGGCCTCGGCGAGCGTCTCGGCGCGCAAGGCCCGACCCTGCCCGACGAGCCAGGCCGTGAGCGGCTCGAGCAGGGCGAGCTCGTCGGGCGTGCGCGCGGGGATCGACGCGGCGCTCGCCATCCACACCGTGCGGAAGTGGCGGCCGTAGTCGGGCTCGGGCGCGAGCGCGAGCGCGTCGATACCGTGGCCGAGCCCCGCGAAGGTCGCGACGGCCTCGTCGAGCGCCCATCGGGCCTCGGGCTCGATGACGATCTCAGTGTCGGTGTCCCAGGGCGAGCTCGTCATGACCCCGAGCTGGTAGCGGCCCTCGCCGCGCACGGCCGCTCCGAGCAGGGGGCCGGCATTCGGGTGCTCACGGCCCGAGGCCAGCGGAGGGTCGATCGGGGCGCGGGTCGCGAAGGGCCAGGGTGCGGCAGCGATGAGGGCGTCGAGCATGAGGGCGGCATCCGCGACGGTGCGGGCGAGAGGCCCGGGCACGACGAGGCCCGCGAGCCGGTCGAGCCCGCTGCCCGCGGGCACGCGGCCGCGCGAGGGCTTGAGTCCGACGATGCCGCACGCCGCGGCGGGGATGCGGATACTGCCGCCCCCGTCGCTCCCGGGCGCGACGGGCAGCAGGCCCGCGGCGACGGCCGCCGCGGCGCCCCCACTCGAGCCCCCCGCCCCTCGGGTGAGGTCGTACGGAGTGCGCGCGGGCGGGGCGACCCGGCTCTCGGTGTACGACGGCAGACCGAACTCGGGAGCGGCGGTCGCGCCGAGGCTGATCGCCCCCGCGGCGTCGAGATGCTGCACGAGTTCGTCGTCGCTCGAGGCGACGTGGTCGGCGCGCAGGCGCGATCCGTAGGTCGTGCGCTGGCCAGCCCGCTGCACGAGCTCCTTGTCAGCGATCGGGATGCCCCACAGGGGCGCCGACCGCGCGACGAGCCCTTCGAGCGCATCGCGAGCGAGCGCGCGCTCGGCCGCGACGACCGTCAGGGCGCCCACCGCGGGGTTGTGGCGCTCGATGCGCGCCAGGTAGTGCTCGACGAGCTCACGCGGGCTGATGTGCCCGCGGCGCAGCTGTTCCCCCTGCTCGAGCGCGCTGAGGTGGTGGAGGTCGGGCACCGTCCGAGCCTACGTCGACCCCCGCGCGCCGCGGCGCATATCGATTGCGCAACGAACGCCCCTGCAGGCCCCCGAGCACGCCGCGAACGCGCCTCGCCAGGCACTTCCGACTGCTAGATTCGCGCCGACGGGCGTCGGGGGCGCGCCTGTCGACCGTCTCGAGGCCGCCCTCCTGAGGAGCATCATGATCGCGCAGCGCCTGCTCGCCGGCACCGCCGCTCTCGTTCTCATCGGCGGGCTCTCCGCCTGCGCCCCCGAACCCGAACCGGTCGCGGAGGA
>LNFD01000095.1 GCA_001464255.1 Actinomycetales bacterium Ga0077552
CGAGCAGCAGACGCACCACCTGCTGTGCCCCTGCCACCAGTCCCAGTTCGACGTCGCGAACCACTGCGAGGTCATCTTCGGACCGGCGGCCCGTCCCCTCCCCCAGCTCCCGATCACTGTGGATGAAGAGGGTTACCTTGTCGCGCAAAGCGACTTCACCGAACCTGTGGGTCCGAGCTTCTGGGAGCGTCAACTGTGAGTACCACTGCGACCCCGCCGGCACCGTCGGCCGAGACCGCACCCGGGCGCGGCATGCGGTTCACGGGATGGGCGGCCAACTACGTCGATGAGCGCACGAGCGCTTCGACAGCGGTCAAGGCCCTCGGCCGCAAGATCTTCCCCGACCACTGGTCATTCATGCTCGGCGAGGTGGCGCTGTACAGCTTCATCGTCATCCTGCTCAGTGGAACTTTCCTGACCTTCTTCTTCGACCCCTCCATGACCGAGGTCGAGTACGAGGGCTCGTACGTGCCCCTGCAGGGCATCCCGATGTCGGTCGCGTACCACTCGGCCCTCGACATCTCGTTCGAGATCCGCGGCGGCCTGCTCATGCGCCAGGTGCACCACTGGGCGGCGCTGCTGTTCGTGGCGGCGATCGGCCTGCACATGCTCCGCGTGTTCTTCACCGGCGCGTTCCGCAAGCCGCGCGAGTTCAACTGGGTCATCGGCTTCCTGCTCTTCGTCATGGCCATGGCGCTCGGCTTCACCGGCTACTCGCTGCCGGACGACCTGCTCTCGGGCAACGGCCTGCGCATCATCGACGGCATGATCAAGGCCGTGCCCGTCGCGGGAGCCTGGATCTCGTACCTGCTGTTCGGCGACGAGTTCCCGGGAACCGACATCATCCCGCGCCTCTACGTGCTGCACATCATGCTGCTGCCGGCGATCACGATCGCGCTCATCGGCATCCACATGGTGCTGCTCATCGTCAACAAGCACACCCAGTTCGCGGCGCCCGGCCGCACCAACGACAACGTCGTCGGCGCGCCCGTGCTGCCCGCGTTCGCGGCGAAGGCCGGTGGGTTCTTCTTCATCGTGTTCGGCGTCATCGTGCTGATCGCCTCGTTCTTCACGATCAACCCGATCTGGAACTACGGGCCCTACGACCCCTCGCCCGTCTCGGCGGGCACCCAGCCCGACTGGTACATCGGCTTCGCGGACGGCGCCCTGCGCCTCATCCCCTCGAACCTCGACGTGGTCGACCCGTTCGGCTACACGTGGGCGTTCGGCGTGCTGATTCCGCTCGTCGGTCTGCTGCTCTTCATCGCCGCCGTCGCCCTCTATCCGTTCTTCGAGGCGTGGGTGACGGGCGACCGTCGCGAGCACCACATCGCCGAGCGCCCGCGCAACGCGCCCGTTCGCACGGCGATCGGTGCCGCTGGCGTCACGTTCTACGCGGCCCTGTGGGCCGCGGCGAGCTCCGACCTCATCGCGACGCACTTCCGCCTGACGATCGAGGGCGTCATCCTCGCGCTCCAGGTGGCGACCGTCTTCGGCCCCTTCGTGGCGTTCTTCATCACGAAGCGCGTCTGCCTCGCCCTGCAGCGGAAGGACCGCGAGATCGCCCTGCACGGCTTCGAGTCGGGCCGCGTCGTGCGTCTCCCGGGCGGCGAGTACATCGAGGTGCACGAGCAGCTCGACGACTTCGAGCGGTGGCGCCTGGTCAGCTTCGACGAGTACCAGCCGCTCATGATCCGCCCGAACGACGACGGCAAGATCACTGTCGCGCAGCGCGTGCGCGCCGGACTGTCGCGGTGGTTCTTCGAAGACCGCATCGCGCCGGTCACGATGAACGAGCTCGAGTCGCAGAAGCACTAGCGCTCCGAACGACGAACGGCCCTGCTCTCCTCCGGGAGGCGGGGCCGTTCTCGTGCGCCCTGATGCGGAGCAGCCGGGCTCAGCGCGCCGCCCACTCCCGCCGCAGCAGGGCGAAGCGCTCGAGCGTCGTCCACTCCCCCTTGAACCAGTCACCCTCGACGATCGAGCCCTCGTGGCGCAGCCCGAGCCGGCCCATGAGCGCGAGCACCGCCGTGTTGCGGGCGTCGCCCTGCATGACGATGCGGTGGGCCCCGCGCTCGCTCATGAGCCAGTCGATCACCGTCGAGAGCGCCTCGGCGGCGTAACCACGTCCCTGGTGCGCGGGCGCGAGCGTCACCCCCAGCTCGTAGCTGTCGGGCTGCTCCGCGTCGACCCCCACGGCGACGTCGCCGACGAGCAGATGCGGGCCTCCAGACGCCGCAGGAGCCCGCAGGCCGAGCTGCACCCACCCCCCTGGCTCCGGGATACCCGAGGCGGGTTGGGCCGCCACGAGGGCCTCGGCATCCGCGGTCGAGTAGTCGGCGCCCCACGACTGGTAGCGGGCGACCTCGGGCACGCGGCGGTACGCCACGAACGCCGGGATGTCGTCGGTGCCGAGCGGGCTGATCTCGAGCCGCGGGGTGATCAGGACGAGGCGCATGAGGCGCTGCTGCGGGTCAGAACACCCGGCGCATGTACTCGGCGTTCTGCGAGTAGCCGAGACGGTCGTAGAAGCCGCCCGCGCGGCGCGCCGCGACGGTCAGCTGCCGCACGCCGCGACGAATGCACTCGGCCTCGACCTCGCGCACGAGCGCCGTGCCCAGGTCGAGCCCGCGGGCGTGCTCATCGACCGCGATCTCCTGGAGCTGGGCCGACAGCCCGTTGGTCGAGAGCAGGCGCGCGATCGTCGTCAGGGCGTAGCCCCGCACGACCCCCGCCTCGTCCTCCGCGACGAGCAGCAGCGCATCGTCCCCGGCTCCGTCGACGTTCGCCGCGAAGCTCTCGTCGAAGGCCGAACGCACGGGCACGAAGGCCGCCCCGAGCTGCTGGACGAGCTCGAACACGGCATCGGCATCCGTCGCCACCGCCCGGCGCACGCCGCTCATGTCAGCGCCCGAAGTTGCCGCGGTAGTACTCGTAGACCCAGCCGACGAGCGCGAGCAGCGCGATCGGCACGGCGTAGGCGACGATCCAGAACGAGATCGACAGGCCAAGGAAGACGAGTGCCGCACCCCCGGCGAGGAACACCGGCCACCAGCTCCACGGCGAGAAGAAGCCCTGCTCGGCTTCACCGTCGTCGATGTCAGC
>LNFD01000096.1 GCA_001464255.1 Actinomycetales bacterium Ga0077552
TGATCTTGCCGGGTGCTCGCACATGCACCACTCGGTCTGTTGCCCCCGTGCTCATGGCTCCACCCTAGGCCAGCCCGCCGATAGCCTGGGCCCACCATGCAGTGCGACTACTTCGACGCCGGGCTCTGCCGCTCGTGCACGCTCATGGGGCAGCCCTACCCCGAGCAACTCGCCGAGAAAGAGGCGCTCGCTCGGCGACTGCTGACACCGTTTGGGGCGGATGCGCGCTGGCTGGCGCCCGTGGCCAGCGACGAAAGCGGCTTTCGCGCCAAAGCCAAGATGGTCGTCGGCGGCACGGTCGACTCCCCCACCCTCGGCATCCTCGACGGCGCGGGGCGGGGCGTCGATCTGCGGCGCTGCGGCATCATCGCGCCGGGCATCCTCGCCGCCTTCCCCGCGCTCATCGCGGCCATCACGCGGGCCGGGCTCGAGCCCTACGACGTGCCGGCGCGGCGCGGCGAGCTCAAGCACCTCATCGTCACCGAAGCCCCGAGCGGGGCGCTCATGGTGCGGTTCGTGGTGCGCAGCGAGAGCTCGGTGGCGAGAATCCGCGGAGTGCTGCCGTGGCTTCAGGATGCCCTTCCGTCGCTGCTCGTCGTGACCGCGAACATCCACCCCGAGCACAAAGCCGTGCTCGAAGGCGAAGTCGAGCACGTGCTCACCGAGCAGGCCGTGCTGCCGTTCACGGTCAACGACCTCGAGCTGCAGGTGCGGCCGCAGAGCTTCGTGCAGACCAACACGGCGATCGCCGCGGCGCTCTACGCGCAGGCTCGCGACTGGGTCGACGAGCTCGACCCCGCCTCGGTGTGGGATCTGTACTGCGGGGTCGGCGGGTTCGCGCTGCACTCTGCTGGTTCTGCGACGCGAGCCGTGCTCGGCGTCGAGGCCTCGCCCGACGCGGTCGCGAGCGCCGAGCTGGCCCGCGACGCGAGGTACCCGTCGCCGGGCGACCGGCAGCGCATCCGGTTCATCGCCGCCGACGCGACCGCGTTCGCCCTCGCGGCAACGGAGCTGCCCGAGCTCGTCATCGTCAACCCGCCGCGGCGGGGCCTCGGGGCCGAGCTCGCCGGCTGGCTGCAGCAGCGCGGGCCGCGGCACGTGGTCTACAGCAGCTGCAATGCCGAGTCGCTCGCGCGCGACCTCGCGGCGATGCCGGGCTACCGGCTGCGGCGGGCGCGCGTGCTCGACATGTTCCCCCAGTCGACCCACTTCGAGGTCATCACCCTGCTCGAGCGCGCCTGAGCCCGGCCGGCGCCAACCAAATGACGGAGATCAGCGCCGCGCACGCTCACCCGAGAGTGCAAGACGTGCAGATCTCCGTCATTTGGCAGAGGAATCGACTCCCTACTCGGGCGTGAGCACGCTGCGCGACTGCGCGGTGACGCTCGGCACGACGAGGCCGTAGATGCCGAGCGCGATGATCTCGACGGCCATGCCGAGCACGACCACGAGGGCGACGACGGCGAACCCCTCGGGGAAGGCGAGGGCGATGGGCAGCACGAGCAGCCCGTTGCGTGCTCCGCCGCTGAAGGTCACCGACCGCACTTGCGAGAGCGGGAGGCCGAAGGCCGTCGCGACGAGGATTCCGACGGGGGCGAGCACGATGACGTAGACGCCGAGCAGCGGCGCCACGGCCTCGAGCAGGGCGAGGCGCTCGCCCGCGCGCGGGATGAGCACGGCGGCCACGAGCCCGGCGGCGAGCGCGGTGGCCGGCGCGGTGAACGCCGCCCCGCGGCGCAGCCCGGCGGCGAACCGTGGCCGGCGCACGCCGACGAGCTGCAGCGCCGTGACGACCGCGGCTGGGGCGATGATGCCCGCGAGCACGGCGAGCGGCAGGCGTGAACCGTCGAGGCTCAGGAAGTTCTCGGCCGCCGTGAACAGCAGCATGAAGCCGGGCACCGTGATGATCTGTAGGACGAGCAGCACGGGCGCGACGCTCAGCAGGCTCTCGACCGCGCCGCCCGCGCGCCGCACGAACGCGGCCACGAGCCCGACGCCCGGTGCGAGCAGCATGAGCAGCAGGCCCGCCTGCAGGTCGGGGTCGGTCACGACCACCCGGCTGATGACGTAGACGAGAACGGGCGAGACGAGGAGGTTGAGCAGCAGCACGGCGGCGAGGAAGCGCCGGTCGAGCACCGCGCGTCCGAACGAGGCGAGAGGGACATCCAGCAGCGTGATGCCGATCGCGACGGCGACGACGGCCAGCAGCACCCCGTCGGGCACACCCGCCGCGGCGGGCACGAGCACGCCGACGAGGCTTCCGGCCCCGATGCCGACGAGCATGATGACGATCGTCGCGGCCGCCGAGAGCGAGCGGGGCGGCGCGGATGCTCCGCTCACGCCGTGGTCGCCCGAGCCAGCCGCAAGAACTCGGGCAGCCCGAGCATCTCGCCCCGCGCGGTCGGGTCGAGCCCGGCGGCCTCGAGCGCGGCGGTCGCGGCGGCCGACGAGCCGTAGACCTCGGCGAGCGCCTGCCGCAGCATCTTGCGGCGCTGCCCGAACGCGGCGTCGACGAGCTCGCCCATGCGCAGCCGCTCGGCCTCGGTGCCGGGCACCTCGTGCCGCGTCATGCCGACGAGCACCGAGTCGACGTTCGGCACGGGCCAGAACACCTGCCGACTCACGACTCCCTCAACGCGCCAGGCGCCGTACCACGCGGCCTTGATCGACGGGCCACCGTAGACCTTCGAGCCCGGAGGCGCGGCCAGACGGTGCCCGACCTCGGCCTGCACCATGACGAGCACGCGCCGAATGCCGGGCTCGAGCGCGAGCAGGTGCAGCAACACAGGCACGGAGATGTTGTAG
>LNFD01000097.1 GCA_001464255.1 Actinomycetales bacterium Ga0077552
GGCGAGACCCAGGGCCGCATCGTGCTCACGACCCTGCTGCTCGGCGCCACGAGCATCACCGCCCTCTGCCACCTCGCGATCGCCGACCGCGCCATGCGGATCGTCGGCTTCGTGGGGCTCGCCGCGAGCACCGTCACCCTCATCGCGGGGCTCGTGCTCATCTGGCGCGACTGGGATTCCCCCGGATTCGACGAGTGGTTCAAGGCCTTCGCCACGGCGGGCATCATCGCGGTGAGCTTCGCGCATGCGAACCTGCTGCTGCTGCTCGCGGGGCGTCGCCGGCCGGTCATCCGCTACGGGCTCATGATCACGCTCGTCATGATCGCGACGGTGGCCATCATGATCATCCTGCCGATCCTCAGCGAGGGCGAGATTCCCGGCGTCGGCAACGAGGAGTGGTACTGGCGACTCTTCGGCGTCGTCGGCATCCTCGACGTGCTCGGCACGGTCGTCGTTCCGGTGCTCGCGATCTTCGTGCGCGACGCCCCCGCCGTCGCGGTCGTCGATGGGGCGGATGCCCGTGCCGCCGCCCCCGCCGGCGCCGAGCACCTCGCGCTCACGCTGCCGGCCGAGCTCTCCCGGGCCGTCGAGCAGCGCGCCGCGGCCGACGGGGTGGATACCACCACGGCCGCGCTCGCCGCGCTGCGCCGAGGCCTGCAGGAGTAGCGCTCGCTAGCCTGGGCGCATGACCGACGACGCCAACGCCCTGCCGCTCGACGAGACCTCGCGGGCCGCGCTCGCCGTCGCGGGCCTCGCCTACGCCGCGCTCGACATGCACGACGCCCCGGCGTTCGACGGCTGGCTGCAGTCGGCCTACCGCGGTTTCCATTTCGACGCCTTCACGCCCGAGCAACTCGCCCAGTACCGCGAGGGCTTCGGCCCGACCCGGGCGATCGGCGTGTGGGATTCCACCGCGGCGGAGCCCGAGAACCCCGTGGCGACCGTGGCCTCGTGGCGATCGCCGCTGAGCCTCGGCGACGCCCGCACCATCGAGGCGTGGGCGATCAGCCTCGTGTCGGTGGCCGCGACCCACCGCCGCCGCGGCATCGCCCGGGCGCTGCTCGAGGGCGAGCTGCGCGCGGCGCACGCGGCGGGCATCCCGCTGGCGATGCTCACGGTCTCCGAGGCCACGATCTACGGCCGCTGGGGTTTCGGCCCCGCCGCCTATACGGCCGACTACCGCATCGACACGCGCGGCCTGCGGTTCATCGCGCCGCTGCCGGCGGGTCGCGTGCACGGCGTCGCGACGGCGGCGATGCGCGAGCTCGCCCCGGCGATCATGGCTCGCTCTCACGACCGCGTGGCGGGCGAGGTGCCGTTCGACACGCAGCAGTACGACCGCATGTTCGCGCTCGCCGCGCGCACGGCATCCCATGCCCCGAAGCTGCGGGCGGCGCGGTACGACGACGAGCACGGCGAGCCGCAGGGCTTCGTTCTCTATTCGGTGGCGGAGGACGCCCACGACTTCGCCGCGCACACGCTCACGGTCGAGCACCTGTGCGCGGTGACCGACGACGCTCTCGTCGCGCTGTGGCACCACGGGCTCGATCAGGACCTCGTGTCAACCGTGGTCGCGCCGATGCGGCCGGTCGACGAGCCCCTGCCGTGGATGGTGTCGAACCCGCGCGCCGTGCAGACGGTCGCTCGGCGCGAGCACCTGTGGCTGCGCGTGCTCGACGTGCCCGCGGCCCTGAGCGCCCGCCGCTATGCCGTTGCTGACAGCGTGCTGCTGCGGGTCGCCGACCCGATGGGCTTCGCCGAGGGCGACTGGATGCTCGTCTCCGATGCCGACGGCGAGGCCACGGTCACGGCCCACGCAGGAGACCCCGACGGCGCGGCCGTCGTCGACCTCGGCGTCGAGGCGCTCGGCGCCCTGCTGCTCGGCGGCACCCCGGTCGAGGCGCTGCGGGTCGCCGGGCGCCTCGTCGAGGGATCGCCCGGCTCAGCCGATCGCCTCGCGGCGGTGCTGCGGCCGACCCGCGCACCGCACCTCAGCACCTGGTTCTGAGCGCACTCTCACCCGACCCGGCACACACCACCCGTGCCGGAACGGGTGATGCGTTCCCCTGCGGGTGAGGTGAGCGCGGTCTAGGCGACGAGCCCGCGCCGCTCGAGCAGCGGCTCGATCGCCGCGTCGCGGCCCCGGAACGCGCGATACGCCTCGAGCGGGTCGCCCGCGCCGCCGAGCCCGAGCACGTATCTGCGAAACCGGTCGCCGTTGGCCCGAGTGAGCCCGCCGTTCTGCTCGAACCACTGCACGGTGTCGGCGTCGAGCACCTCGCTCCAGATGTAGCTGTAGTAGCCGGCGTCGTAGCCGCCCGAGAACGTGTGGGCGAAGTAGGTGCTCGAGTAGCGCGTCGGCACGGCCGGGTTGTTCAGGCCCACGCGCGCGAGGGCGGCGGCCTCGAAGGCGGCGACATCCGTCACCGCAGCGGCCTCGGCG
>LNFD01000098.1 GCA_001464255.1 Actinomycetales bacterium Ga0077552
GTCGCCTCGCAGCTGCGCTACGAGACCGTCGAGTCGCTGTACGCGGCGGTCGGCGAGGGGCATGTCTCGACCCAGTCGGTCATCGAGAAGATCCTCGCGGCGCTGCATGTCGAGGCCGAGAGCGATGACGAGCCCTTCAGCGTGCCGACGCGCGGACGCACTCCCGTGCGCACAAGCGACTCGGGCGTGCTGGTGCGCGGCGCCCCCGACATCCTCGTGAAGCTCGCGAAGTGCTGCACGCCGGTTCCCGGCGACGCGATCGTCGGCTTCGTCACGCGCGGTCAGGGCGTGAGCGTGCACCGCGGCGACTGCAGCAACGTGGCCTCGCTGCTCACCGAGCCCGATCGCATGATCGAGGTCGAGTGGGCCCCGACGGCCAAGAGCGTCTTCCTCGTGCAGATCCAGGTCGAGGCCCTCGATCGCAGCGGCCTGCTGAGCGACGTGACGCGCGTGCTCTCCGAGCACCACGTCAACATCCTCTCGGCGAGCGTGAGCACCTCGAAAGACCGCCTGGCGCTCAGCCGCTTCGTGTTCGAGATGGGCGATGTCACGCACCTCGATCGCGTGCTCAACGCCGTGCGCCGCATCGACGCCGTCTACGACGTCTACCGCGTCAGCAACGGCTGACCGGGGTCAGCGCCCTCCGCCTCCGCGAGCGCGGCGACCAGCCGCGTGCGTGCGAGCTTGACGAACGAGAGACTCGGCCGGCGGGCGAGCTCGGCGTCGACCTCCGTGCCGTCGATGCCGTGGTGGCGGAGCCCCGAGGCGAGCAGCCCGATGACCGCGGGATCGGGATCGTGCCGGGCGAGATCGAGCAGCGTGCGCAGGGGGGTCGTGACCGCGACCTGCCCGAGCAGGCGGCGCTCGTCATCGTCGATGACGACCTCCCGGGCGCGCAGGCGCCGGCGGTCGGGCGAGGGGATGCGCGCCGTGATCGCGACGCATGTCGTGACCGCGACGGGCGCCGGGCCCCATCCCCAGACCCAGGCGGCGCTGCGGTCGGAGACGACCACGCGATCGTCGATCAGCAGGGGAGCGAGCGAGGCGGCGCGCGTCAGGGCGGAGACGGGCATGTCGATGGGGAGGAAACCCTCGCCGACCGCGACCACCTCGCCGTCGAGGGCTGCTGAGCGCAGCTCGGTCGCCGAGATCAGCCGGTCGGGCAGGAGGAGTGCACCGGAGCGTGTCATGGGGCGCAGTGTGCCCGGGCGCGCGCGAGCGCGTCTCCGGATGCCCGCACGCTGTGGAGAACGGGCGCCGCGAACGGCTCGACCGCCTCAGTCGAGCGCGGTGTAGCTCTGGCCGTGCGGGCCGGCGAGCCCGATCGGCCGGCCGTCGACCGCGACGATGAATCGGCCGCCGACCGGGGCATCCACCTGCCTCGCGATGTCGGGCAGGACGCCCTCGCCCTCGTTCGATATCCAGGTGACGTCGGGCATCGAGCGCACGAGGTCGACGAACCGCTGCCGTCGCGCGGGCTCCGGATACATGAGCACCGCAGTGTGCATGACCACGACGTGAGTATCGGCCGGTGCGCGGGCGATCAAAGCGGGCAGGTCGTCGATGAGGTCGCCGGCCACGATCTCCGGCGGATCGAGTGCGACGAGGCTGGCCGCGTCGCGCAGCCGCCGCCGTCGCGCCTCGTGCTCGGGCCAGATCAGAGCATCGAGCCACCGGAGGTCGTCGGTGTCGCGAACGTCGAGGGGGGCGAGATCGAGGCCCGCGCGCCAGACGACGGTCGGGAGCCGCGAGGGTGCCGCCGCGGCGTCCATCTCGCACGAGATCACCACCTCGCTCACGCCGTCCTCCGGATCGAGTTCGATCAGGTCGTTGTCTGACACGAACCGATAGCTGTAGCGATCGGGATACAGGCAGAGCCCGGCCGACGCCCCCACCTCGATCAGGGCGATCGGCTCGTCGAACACCCCGAGCGCGGGGAGGAGCACAGCGCAGCGCGCGGCCTCGTTGGTCTGCGTCGACCGCGCCATGACGACCGGCACGAGGTCTGCCCACCGGGGCAGCACCCACGCTTCGAAGTCGGCGAACGACCCCGGCACGGCTCCGAGCCAGCGCGCGGCGCCGAAGATCAGGTTCGGCTGGCGCTTGATCGGCGGCAGAGCGGCGATCCGGGCGAGCAGCTCGGGGCTGTCGGCGACACCTCGCGCCCAGCCTTCCAGGATCGGCGAGCTGCCGACCGTCTCGACGTCGGCCCAGCGCCGATACCCCGTCGCGATATCGTCGATCACGGCACCGGGCAGCCGGCGCGGTGCGCTACCGGTCGACGGCGCCGAGCCAGGCGCGCCGCGCCTCGAGCGCCTCGGTGACCTCGGCGATGCGCTTGGCGTCCTTCGCCGCGGTGGCGGCCGCGAGGTCGGCCTCGAGGCCTGCGATGGCCTGCTCGAGCTGGGCCGCGAGGCCCTCGGAGCGGGCCTTCTTCTCGGGATCGGAGCGGTTCCAGTGCTCCTCTTCGAGCTTCTTCACGGCGAGCTCGATCTGCCGCATGCGGTCTTCCACCGCCTTCACGTGGTCGCGCGGGACCTTGCCGGCGGCATCCCACTTGCGCTGGATGTTCGAAAGCGTCGCCCGCGCCTGTACGCGGTCGGTCGCCGTCAGCAGGGGAGCGGCCTCGTCGAGGAGGGCGAGCTTGACCGCGAGGTTGCCGGCGAACTCCTCGTTCTCGCGCGCGTCGACCTCGGCCTTCGCGGCGTAGAGGGCATCGCCCGCGGCCTTGAACTGCGCCCAGAGGGCGTCGTCGACCTTCTTGCCCGCGCGGCCGGCGAGCTTCCACTCGTCGAGCAGGCGGCGGTAGGCGGGGATTCCGCCGGTGCCCTGCGAGGCGAGCGCGACGGCCTGGTCGATGAGCGCCTGCTTGCGGGCGCGCACCTCCTTGTGCTCGGAGTCGAGACCGGCAAAGAACGCGCGGCGGTGCGACTCGACCGTCGTGCGGGCGGCACGGAAGCGCTTCCAGAGGTCGTCGCCTTGCTTCTTGGGCAGGCGGGGGCCGTTCGCCTGGTGGTCCTTCCAGCGCGTGAACAGGGCGTCGAGCTCGCCCGACACCTGCTTCCACTGCACCGACTGCGGGTCTTTCGCGGCGAGCGCCTCGGCGGCTTCGACGATCGCCGTGCGCTCAGCGACGGCCGCCTCGGTCGCCGCGGCGGCCTCGGCCTTCTGCTCCTCGGTGAGCTTCTCGACGGTCGCGGTGAGCGCGCCGACGCGAGTGCGCAGGGCCTCGAGGTCGCCGACCGCGGCAGGGGCCTCGAGCGCCGCCGTCAGGGTCGCGACGGTCTTTGCGACGTCGGCGGCGGGGGCACCGGCCTTGGCGCGCTGCTCGAGCAGGCGGACCTGCCCCTCGAGCTCGGTGTACTTGCGGGTGAAGTAGGCGAGCGCCTCGTCGGGGGTGCCGTCGGGGTACTGGCCGACCGCGCGCTCGGCTCCGCCGTCGGTGACGTACACGGTGCCGGTCTCGTCGACCCGACCCCAGGGGGAGTTCTCGTTGGCTGACACGTCTGCTTCATCCTCATCGAGTGCGCACGCGCGACAGTCGCCGCACGGTTTTTCAGCATATGGCACGCCCGGCGGCGCGAGTCGGGCTCGCCCGCCCGCGCGGGCCGATCGCTATTGGATCGTGATGCCCGAGATCACGGTCGGCACGACCGGGGGGCCGTCTCCGCCGCCGCCCTCGACGCCCGCGGCGACGACGTCGGCGAGCAGAGCATCCAGCCCGCTCGTGATGCGGCCCATGACGGTGTAGCCGCCCGCGGCGTCGGCGGGGATCGTCGACTCGTCGTAGACGATGAAGAACTGGCTGCCCATGCTCGCGCCGTCGCCGCCCTGGCGCGCCATGGCGATGACGCCCGTCGCGTAGACGTCGTCGAGCGGGGGGTTCTCGATGGGCCCGAAGCGGTAGTCGGGGCCGCCCGAGCCGTCGCCGTTGGGGTCGCCGCACTGCAGTACGAAGATGCCCTCGGTCGTCAGGCGGTGGCAGCTGAGGCCGTCGTAGAAGCCGCTCTGCACGAGGCTCACGAACGAGGCGACCGCTTGCGGCGCGGCGAGGCCGTCGAGCTCGTACTGCAGCTCGAGACCGTCGTTGATGGTCATGGCGCCCGTCCAGGTGCGGAACTCGCTCAGCGCCGCATCAGGCGCGGCGACGGCCGGCTCTGTCGGCTCGGGGCTCGCGCTCGCGACGGGCTCCGGGGTACCGGGGCCGGCAGTGAAGTACACGATCTGCGCGGTCGCCGCCAGGGCGCCGACGACGACGATCGCGAGCACCGCGATGAGGTTGTCGCGCTTGCGGCGCGCGATCTTCGACTCGTGCACGGTCTGCCGTGCCTGGTAGCGGCGCAGGCGATCCTGCGTCTCCCGGTTGCTGGCCGATGCGGCTGCCACTGCTCCTCCATCCGGCGGCGGGCGCCGTTCGTGCGGCCCGCGCCGCACTGAACTCTAGTCGAGCCCCCGGCGCCGGCGCTCGCGCCCACGGCCGGTCGGGGCGGGCCGTTAGCCTGGGGGCATGGATGCTCAGCCGGGCCTCGGCAGCGCCGCGGTTCCCCTCGCCGTGCGCATGCGGCCGACGCGCCTCGATGAGGTCGCCGGTCAGCGGCACCTGCTGCGACCGGGATCACCCCTCGTGAGCCTCGCGAGCGACGATCCCGGCCGGGCCCCGAGCGCCGTCTCGGTCATCCTGTGGGGCCCGCCCGGAACGGGCAAGACGACGCTCGCGCAGGCCATCGCGCGCTCGAGCGGGCGCCGCTTCATCGAGCTCTCGGCCGTGACCGCCGGGGTGAAGGATGTGCGCGAGGTCATGGAGCGCGCTCTCGCCGACCGCGACCTCTACGGCACGTCGACCGTGCTCTTCCTCGATGAGATCCACCGGTTCACGAAGGCCCAGCAGGACGCCCTCCTGCCGGGCGTCGAGAACGGCTGGGTCATCCTCATCGCCGCGACGACCGAGAACCCCTCCTTCTCAATCATCGCGCCGTTGCTCAGCCGCAGCCTGCTCCTCACGCTCGAGACGCTCAGCGACGACGACCTCGGGCTGCTCGTCGACCGCGCCGTCTCCGACCCCCGCGGGCTCGCCGGCCGCGTCGAGCTCGAGCCCGCGGCGCGCGAGGCGATCGTTCGCCTCGCCTCGGGCGACGC
>LNFD01000099.1 GCA_001464255.1 Actinomycetales bacterium Ga0077552
GGTAGAGCGGCAGCAGCCCCTCGCGCACGCCGGTGACGCTCGGCTTGAGCTGGAAGACGCCCGTGTTGTAATTGCCCTCGATGACGGCCGCGCCCTCCGCTGTCACCGCGAGGTCCCAGCCGACGTAGCGGATCTCCGGCACCTCGCGCGCGATCGACTCGACGAGCGCCTCGACCGCGGGCCAGTTCGGCACCGCGAAGACCACGATGGGGGTGCCCGAGAGCGGATGCGCCGCGAACACGCGGTCCTCCCCATCGATCGCGGGATGGTGGGCGACGCCGTGCTCGTCGAGCACGGTGTACATGCCGCCGGCCTTGAAGTTGTCGACATCGCCCCCGTTCCCCATGCGGAGCACGCGGGCGAGGATGCGCACCGAGCCGCTGTCGTCGAGGAACGTGACGATGCGCAGCGTGTTGACGCTCGTCGGGTTGAGCCGCGTCATCTCGGGGTGCTGGGTCAGGAACTGCTCGAGCAGAATCTGTCGGCCGGCGAGGCGCTCGGCGCGGAAGGCCTCGGGGTCGCTGATCTCAGCGCTCGTGTAGACCTCGATGCCGTCGCCGCCGAGGCTGTCGGCGACCTTCGCGACGACCCGGGGGTGCCGCTCGAGGAACGCCGCGAGCTCGTCGGGGGAGCACGCGCGAAGGTCGAGGTGCTCTCGACCGAGGTGCGCGGCGAAGCGCTCGTTGAAGAGCGACTTGTCGGCGAACAGCCGCCGGTGCTCGACGGCGTTGAAGCGGCGCGAGAGATGGTTCGACTTCGCGCTCGTCATGTAGGTGCGGCGCTCGCGGCCCGACAGCGAGTGGAAGTCCCACTCCGCGTAGTCCTGGAAGTTGACCTCGTGGCGCACCGACGACCACAGCATGTCGAGCATGATGATCCACCGCGGCTTGCCGCTGGATCGCGCCGCGCGGCCCGCGATTCGCGTCAGGTTGGCGGAGTCGAACGCCCGTGCCCGGCCCGCGAGGTACCGCAGGCGGGAGCCCCAGCCGAGCGCGCCCGCCACTTAGGCAGAGGCCGTGAGGCGGTCCGTCTCGTCGTGCCAGGCGAGCGCCGAGCCCGAGAGCTTCTCCTTGAAGCGGGCGGCGTGGTGCGCGCAGAACAGCAGCTCTCCGGTCGCGAGGGTGGCCCGGACGTACGCCTGGGCGCCGCAGCTGTCGCAGCGGTCGAGCGCCGTGAGCGGCGCGGTCGCGACGCTCGGGTTCTCGGTGGTGATCTGCGTCATGGGGTGCCCCTCGCTCTCCGTCGGCGTCTCTTCATCGTGCAGTGGTCTCATTGCACCACACGCATGCGACGGTGCAGTGTCAATACGCCCCGATTTCGCTGAACGCGTAGGCCGGGTCTCTGCACGGTATTCGGAGCCGGGGGCTGCGCGGTGTGGGGTCGGGGCCGAGTCGGTCGCCGCGCCTACGATGAGATCCGTGCCCAGCTCCGACTACTCCGCCCGCCACCTGTCCGTCCTCGAAGGGCTCGAGGCCGTGCGCAAGCGCCCCGGCATGTACATCGGCTCGACCGATTCGCGCGGGCTCATGCACTGCCTCTGGGAGATCATCGACAACTCGGTCGATGAGGCGCTCGGCGGCTTTGGCACGCAGATCGACCTGCGCCTGCACCCCGACGGCAGCGTCGAGGTGCGCGACCGCGCGCGCGGTATCCCGGTCGACATCGAGCCCAAGACGGGGTTGAGCGGCGTCGAGGTCGTGTTCACGAAGCTGCACGCCGGCGGCAAGTTCGGTGGCGGCTCGTATGCCGCATCCGGTGGTCTGCACGGTGTCGGCGCCTCGGTCGTGAACGCGCTCAGCGCGCGCCTCGACGTCGAGGTCGATCGCGACGGCGCCACGTGGGCCATGTCGTTCCACCGGGGCGAACCCGGCGTCTTCGCTGACGGCCCCGAGGGGCCGAGCCCCGACGCGCCGTTCTCGCCGTTCGTCTCGGGCAGCGAGCTGCGGAAGATCGGGAAGGTCGCGAAGGGGGTCACGGGCACGCGCATCCGCTACTGGGCCGACCCGCAGATCTTCACGAAGGGCGCGAGCTTCCTCACCGACGAGCTCATCGGCCGGCTGCGCCAGACGGCCTTCCTCGTGCCGGGCATCACACTCGAGCTCACCGACGACCGGGGCGAGACGCCCGTCACCGAGTCGTTCCGGTTCGACGGCGGCATCAGCGAGTACGCCGAGTTCCTTGCCCCGGATGCCCCGCTCACCGACACCTGGCGTATCACGGGCAGCGGCACCTTCACCGAGACGGTGCCCGTGCTGCAGGCCAACGGGCACATGGTGCCGACCGAGGTCGAGCGCGAGTGCGTGGTCGACCTCGCCCTGCGCTGGGGCACGGGCTACGACACGACCTTCCGCTCGTACGTCAACATCATCGCGACGCCCAAGGGCGGCAGCCACCAGCTCGGCTTCGAGCAGGGCCTGCTCAAGTTCTTGCGGGCCGAGGTCGAGAAGAACGCGCGCCGCCTCAAGGCCGGCACCGACAAGCTCGAGAAGGACGACGTGCTCGCGGGGCTGACGGCCGTGCTCACGGTGCGCCTGCCCGAGCCGCAGTTCGAGGGGCAGACGAAGGAGATCCTCGGCACGCCGGCCGTGCGCGCGATCGCCGCGAATGTCATCGCCCGCGGGCTCGCCGAGCGCTTCGGCTCGAGCAAGCGCGACGACAAGGCGCAGACGGCGCTCGTGCTCGACAAGGTCGTCGCCGAGATGAAGAGCCGCATCTCGGCGCGCGCGCACAAGGAGACGCAGCGCCGCAAGAACGCGCTCGAGAGCTCGGCGCTGCCGGCGAAGCTCGTCGACTGCCGATCGAACGACGTCGCGAGCAGCGAGCTGTTCATCGTCGAGGGCGACAGCGCGCTCGGCACGGCGAAGCTCGCGCGCGACAGCGAGTTCCAGGCCCTCCTGCCGATCCGCGGCAAGATCCTCAACGTGCAGAAGGCCTCGGTGAGCGACATGCTGAGCAACGCCGAGTGCGCCTCGATCATCCAGGTGATCGGCGCGGGCTCGGGCCGCTCGTTCGATCTCGAGCAAGCGCGTTACGGCAAGGTCATCATCATGAGCGACGCCGATGTCGATGGCGCGCACATCCGCACGCTGCTGCTCACGCTGTTCTTCCGCTACATGCGGCCGATGATCGACGAGGGCCGGGTGTTCGCCGCGGTGCCGCCGCTGCACCGCGTGGTCGTGATGAACCCCGGCTCGAAGCCCAACGAGACCATCTACACCTACAGCGAGAAGGAGCTGCAGGGCGTGCTCGCCGCGCTCAAGAAGGCGGGCAAGCGGTATCAAGACCCGATCCAGCGCTACAAGGGCCTGGGTGAGATGGATGCCGATCAGCTCGCCGACACGACGATGAGCCGGGCCCACCGCACCCTGCGGCGCGTGCGGGTGAGCGACGCCGAGGCCTCGTCGCGCATGTTCGAGCTGCTCATGGGCAACGAGGTCGCGCCCCGCAAAGACTTCATCATCGCCGGGCAGGGTCTCGACCGCGACCGCATCGACGTCTGACGCCGGGCCGCCCCCGCGCTAGGCGATGGGGGTGCCGACCGAGCCCAGGGGCGAGTCGAGCAGGGTGCCCGAAGCGTCGCGCTTCGCCCCGCCCTCCGGCAGCGTGCGCGCCGAGCC
>LNFD01000100.1 GCA_001464255.1 Actinomycetales bacterium Ga0077552
CCGAAGAACGCCGCGGGCCTCATCTACAAGCAGATGAAAGACCTGCTGACGAGCATGAACTGAGGCCCGCGCCTCACTCGGCCGGTGGCCCGCTCGGCGGGCCGCCGGCCGCCGTCGTCGGGGCCGTGTCGGCCGTCGACGCGTCGTCGACCGACCGGCGACCGCGCCGCAGTCCGACCTCGTAGGCGGTGAAGACCACGAGCGTGAGCGCGATGAGCGGCAGCACGAACACGAGCATGACGTCGGTGAAGCCCTCGAGCGCATCGTGCTGGGTCGAGGCCAGCACGAGGTACACCGTGTACGCGATATAGAGGGCCACGAAGAGCCCGCCCTCCCAGCGCGCGATGACGAAGCCCGTGAACGCGATCGGCAGCAGAGCGATCGCGGTGGCGAGCATGAGCGGCAGGTCGAGCGCGATCGCGGCGGCCGGCACCGGGATGCCCTCGCCGAAGATGATCGCGGGCAGCCCGAGCACCATGCCGATGTTGAAGATGTTGCTGCCGACGATGTTGCCGACGGCCATGTCGCGCTCGCCCCGGCGCACGGCGATGATCGAGGTCGCGAGCTCGGGCAGCGACGTGCCGACGGCGACGACCGTGAGGCCGACGATGAGGCTGCTGACCCCGAGGCTCGTGGCGATGCTGACGGCGCCGTCGACGAGCAGGCGGGCGCCGAGCACGAGCAGGCCGATGCCGGCGACGAGCAGCACGGTCGCGAGCCAGAGGGGCACCGGGCGAGCGTTGAGCGCGGGCTGGTCGGGGGCTGCGTCGGGCGCGAGCACCTCGCGCCGACCGACCACGATGCTCATGACCGTGTGCAGCAGCAGGCCGCCGAGCAGCAGCACGCCGTCGAGCACGCCGATGCGGCCGTCGAGGCTCACGACCAGCAGCAGCACCGAGAGCCCCACCATGATCGGGATGTCGAAGCGCACGAGCTGCCGCTTGATGAGGAGCGGCGTGACGACTGCGGAGAGGCCGAGGATGAACAGGATGTTGACGATGTTGCTGCCGACGACGTTGCCGAGGGCGAGATCGGGCTCGCCCTCGAGCACGGCGCCGAGCGTCACGGCAAGCTCGGGTGCCGAGGTCGCGGCCGAGACGACGACGAGGCCGATGACGAGCGGCGAGATACCCGCGCGCGCGGCGAGCGTCGAGGCGCCGCGCACGAGCGCTTCACCGCCCGCGATGAGCAGCACGAGCCCGGCGAGGATGAACGCGATATCGAGAAGCAGCACGCTGACAGCCTAGGGTCGGGAGCCCGCGCTCAGGCCTCGTCGGGAAGCCTCGCCATCCAGTTCGTGAGCGCACGTTCGAGGGCGTCTCGGTCGGCCTCGTCGAGCAGCCCGACGAGCCGGTGCTCGTTGGCCATGTGGCGCGTGAAGGCCTCGTCGACGAGCGCCCGCCCCGCCTCGGTGAGAGCGACGACCCGGGCCCGGCCGTCGTGCTCGCTCGGGCGGCGCTGCACGAGCCCGGCATCCTCGAGACGGTCGACGCGCTTGGTGAGCCCGCCGCTCGTGATCATGGTGCTCTCGGCGAGCTCGGTCGGGGTGCGCTCGAAGGGGTCGCCCGCACGACGCAGCGCCGCGAGCACGTCGAACTCGCCCGCCGAGATGCCGTGCGCGCGGAAGACGACGGCGAGCTCGTCGGTCAGGCTCGCCGCCACGCGGTGCAGGCGGCCGATGATGCCCTGGGGCGACACGTCGATGTCGGGGCGCTCGCGCGCCCATTCCTGCTGGATGCGCGCCACGCGGTCGATCGCGTCCTTCGGGTTGTCTGCCATCCGGGAATAATACCTTCCATGGAAGTTATTATCTCTTCCATGGAAAGTACTTCTGCTCGCGGGGCCTGGCGCTGGATGCTCGTCGCCGCGATCGCCCCCATCGCCTGGGGCTCGACCTACGTCGTCACGGCGCAGCTGCTACCGCCCGAGTCGCCGCTGTGGGGATCGGTGCTGCGCGCGCTGCCCGCGGGGCTGCTGCTGCTCGCCCTGCCGGCGCGCGAGACCGGCCGGAGGCTGCCGCGCGGCGCCTGGTGGTGGCGCTCGGCGGTGCTGGGCGTGCTCAACGTGGGAGCGTTCTTCATCCTCATCTACCTCGCGGCACAGCTGCTGCCCTCGAGCCTCGCGGCGATGCTCATGGCCACCTCGCCCGCCGTCATGATGCTGCTGGCCTGGCCCCTGCTGCGCGAGCGCCCGCACGTGCTCTCGCTCATCGGGGCCGCGCTCGGCTTCGCGGGCGTCGCGCTCATGCTCGCGACCGGCACCGCCGCGGCGAACCCCGGCGGAGTCGTCGCGTCGCTCGCGGCCATGACGATGTCGTCGGTGGGCTTCGTTCTCACCAAACGCTGGGGCGGCGGCGTGCCCCTGCTGTCGCTCACCGCGTGGCAGCTCACCGCGGGCGGACTCGCGATCGTGCCCGTCGCGCTCGTCATCGAAGGACTACCGCCCGCCCTCACCGGAACCGAGCTGCTCGGGTTCGCCTACGTCACGCTCGTCGCCACGGCGGTCGCCTACGTGGCCTGGTTCTCGGCACTGCGCCACCTCGGCGCGGGCGCGGTCGGGCTCATGGGTCTGCTCAACCCCGTGACGGGCGTCGTGCTCGGCGCGGCGATCGCGGGTGAGGCCTTCACTCCCCTGCAGCTGCTCGGCATGGCGCTCGTGCTGCTCGGCATCACCCTCGGCCAGCCGTTCGCGCGGCGCCTCGTCGCTCACATCTCGATCGGATGGCCCTTCGCCCGCCACTCGCGGATCCCGCCCTCGACCGTCGAGGCGACGAGCCCCGAGGCGGCGAGCAGCTCGGCGGCGGTGCGCGCACGAGCGTTCTGATCCGACATCACCAGCACCGGCTGATCGGCCGGCAGCTCGTGCAGGCGGTGCGGCAGCTCGTGCACCGGGATGTGATGAGCGCCGCGCGCGTGGCCCTCCATGAACTCCTGGTCGTCGCGCACATCGACCATCAGCACGCCGTTGCGCTGCTGCGCGAGTGCGGCCTCGACCGAGATCGAGTCGTACTTCTTCTTGACGATCTTCGAGTACGGGCTGCTCATGACGGCCCCCTTCGCCTGACAGCGTGCCGCACCCTGCGGCCGCGGTGGCGCCGAGCGTACTCCCCGCCGCCGCGGGCGGCTAGGGACCTTCGGCCCGCACCAGCGTGAGCAGGAACAGTCGCGCGACTCGACCGGAGTCGCGCTCATAGGCGCGGTACTCGGGCCACTGCGACTCGAGGTGGCGCCAGACGCGCTCCCGGGCATCCCCCTCGATGACGGATGCCCGCACCGCGTACCGCCGCCCCCGCACCGTGATCTCCGCCTCGGGATGGGCGAGCAGGTTGTAGGTCCAGGCGGGGTGCGTCGGGGCCGCCCAGTTGGTGCCCGCGACGATCGCCCGGCCGTGCCCGTCGGCCGTGTACATGAGCACGGTGTCGCGCGGCAGGCCGCTCTTGGCGCCGGTCGTGGTGAGGATGAGCGAGGGCACGAACAGGCTGCTGAGCTGCGCACGGCCTCCCGTCGCGGCCGCGAGGGCGCGCTCGACCGGCGGCATGACGCGCGGCGCCGCCCAGCGCCACGCGGTCGTGCGCGTGATCGCCGAGACGACGATGCGCACGCCGCGCACGATCGGGTCGGCGGTCGGCAGGGGCCGCAGCTCGGTCATCGGGTCGCCTCGACGGCGGTGGGCAGGTTCTCGGCGATCCAGTCGTTCCAGACACGCACGGTGCGCCAGCCCGCGCGCACGCGGTCGACGAGCTCGGGCCCGGTCATCCAGTCGGCGGGTGTGTGCTCGGCGGCGATGGCCAGGCGCTTGAGGCGCAGCAGCTCGATCTTCGGGTGGTCGACGCGGAAGCCGCGGGGGGCGGTGGCGAGGGCATCCGTCGTCATGATCGTGAACCCGCTCTCGCCCACCTCCTCGAGCGTCGCCTCGAGGTCGCCGACGAGCCGGTTGTCGTCGACGATCTCGCGGAAGCGCGCGAGCTGCTCGCGCGCCGGCTGGTAGAGGCCGCCCGCGAGCATGAGGCCGTGCTGCGAGAGCTGCAGGTAGTAGGTCGCCGCCGAGTCGTCGGCCGTCACGAGCCCGAGGTGGTCTTTGTACGGCCGCTTGTCGGCGCTGAACCGCACGTCTTTGTAGGGCCGGAAGATCTTCAGCGGCCCGAACTCGCCCCCGAGCGCGTCGACGAGCCGCTCGACGGGTGCCTTCACGCGCTCGTCGTAGCGCTTCTTGTTGGCGAGCCACCACTCGCGATTCTGGTTCTGCTCGAGCTCGGCGTAGAAGGCGAAGGCGTCGGCGTCGAGGCCCGCTGTCTCGGGTGCAGTCTCGGTCATGGATGCTCGCTCTCGGCTCGCGCGGCGGTCAGGGTGCCCAGCGCCAGGTCGAGGCGCTCGGCGAGGTAGGCGTCGAGCGGTCGCAGGGCGGCGTCGGGGGCCGTGGGCATCCAGCGCACGAGCACCGTCGTCGCGCCCGCCTGCTCGAGCAGCACGAGCGGCCCGCGCTCGGCGGCCATCGCGGTCGGGTCGTCGAGGGGCACCGGGCGCGAGTCGATGACGACCGTGCTGCCCTCGGGCAGGCGCGCGTCGAGCAGCCGCTCGCGCAGCTCGCGGCGAGCCCGCGCGCTCTCGGACTGGTGGCCCGGCAGCACCTGGCGGCTCGCGCGCGCGATGCGCCCGGGGGAGAAGACGTCTCCGCTGGAGGTGACGAGCAGCGCGCCGAGCACGAATCCTTCGCCGGTGCGCCGGAAGGTCTCACGGCGCGGGATCACGCCGAGCGCGCGGTGCGCCGGGACCGTGACCACGAGCTGCTCGGGCGCGGCCCCCGCCGCGGCGAGGCGCCCGGCGGCCGCGGCGAGCGCGGCGCGGGCCTCGGCGAGCGCGGTGAGAGCATCCACGCCCCTATCGTGCCGGACTCGGCTGGGTGCCGCATCGCCGAGGGCGAGTGTGCCTGCCGCGGCATGTGCCGCGAGCGGCACACACGCTGCGCAGCACCCGTCCACCGGGAGTGTTGTCCACCGGGCCAATAAGCAATTAGCCTGCACTCAGGAGGCCCACCGCCATGGACAGACTCGTCGACCGGTCGTTGAGCGCGGCGGTGTTCGCCGCCGAGCTGCCGAAGGGCACGGACGGGCTGCCGACGCGCGTCGGCACGATCGTCGTCGGGGGCGGCATCGTCGGCGCGAGCATCGCTCTGCACCTCGCCGAGGCGGGCGTCGACGACGTGCTTCTGCTCGAGCGCGGCGTGCTGACCAGCGGGACGACCTGGCACGCGGCCGGTCTCGTCGCCGGGGCTCGCGGGTCGCGGGCCATGACGGGGCTGTCGTCGTACGGCCTCGCGTTCTACGCCGAGCTCGACGCGCGATCGGGGCTCGACGTCTCGCTCACCCGCAGTGGCTCGCTCAGCATCGCTCGCCAGCCGGGGCGCATCGACGAGCTCGCCTACGCGCGCGACGTCGCCGTGCGCAGCGGCATCGAGGCGAACCTCGTCGATGCCGACGCCGTCGCGCGCCTGTGGCCGCTCGCCTCGCCCGAGGGCGTGCTCGCGGCCCTGCACTTCCCGAACGACGGCTACCTCAACCCCGGGTGGGCCGCACTCGCGATCGCGAAGCTCGCCCACGAGGCAGGCGTCGCGATCCGCGAGGGTGTCGAGGTGACCGCGATCCGCCACGAGAACGGTCGCGCGACCGGGGTCGTCACCGCGCACGGCACGATCACCGCCGACCGCGTCGTCATCGCTGGCGGGCTGTGGAGCCGCGACCTCGCCCGCACCGCCGGGGTCTCGCTACCGCTGTACGCCGCCGAGCACGTGCACGTGCGCTCGAACAAGATCGCCGGAGCGGCGCCGACCCTGCCGGTGCTGCGCGACGTCGACCACAGCTACTACATCCGGCCCGAGGCCGGGCGGCTGCTGGTGGGCGCGTTCGAGCCGCAGGGCATCCCGCGCGGTGTCGAGACGATCTCGACCGAGGGGTTCGCGACTTTCCCCGACGACTGGGAGCACTTCGCCCCCGTGCGCACCGCCGCCGAACGGGCGGTGCCCGCGCTCGGCCCGGCCGGCTACGACCGCTTCCTCACCGCGCCCGAGAGCTTCACGCCCGACACCGCCTTCCTGCTCGGTGAGACGGCCGAGGTCGAGAACCTGTTCGTCGCCGCGGGCCTCAACTCGCAGGGCATCATCTACGGGCCCGGCATCGGCCGCGAGCTGGCCCGCTGGATCGTCGCCGGCTCACCGCAGTTCGACTCGGCGGGCGTCGACGTGCGGCGTTTCTCGCGCCACCAGAGCAACCGCCGCTACCTGCACGTCCGCACGGTCGAGAGCCTCGGGCGCCTCTACGCGATGCACTGGCCCGGCTACCAGTCGCAGACGGCGCGCGACGTGCGCCGCACTCCCCTGCACGCTCGGCTCGCCGAGCTCGGCGCCCGCTTCGGCGAGGTCAACGGCGGCGAGCGTGCCCTCTGGTACGGCGGCCCGACGCCGGAAGAGAGCTACAGCTACCGCCGCCCGGGCAGCTTCGACCAGGTCGCCGCCGAGCATCGGGCCGCGCGCGAGGAGGTCGCCCTCTTCGACCTGAGCCCCTTCACCAAGGTCGAGATCGCGGGGCCGGAAGCTCTCGCCCTCGTGCAGCGCGCCGTGACGAGCGACGTCGACACGGCCGTGGGGCAGGCCGTCTATACGCTGTTCCTCAACCGGAACGGCGGCATCGAACTCGACGGCACCGTCACCCGGCTCGCGGCCGACCGGTTTCTCATCGTCACCCCCTCGTTCAGCCACCACGCGACGCTCGGGCTGCTGCGCCGCCTCGCCCGCGGCACGGCGGCCGTCGTCACCGACGTCACGGCCGCGTTCGCGACGATCGGCGTCATGGGGCCGCGCAGCCGCGAGCTGCTACAGCGGGTGTCGCCCGACGACTGGTCTGATGCCGCGCAGCCCTACCAGTCCGGCCGCGAGGTCGAGGTCGCCGACGGCTTCGACTACAGCCTGCGCATCAGCTTCGTCGGCGAGCTCGGCTACGAGCTCTACCCCTCGGCCGACCTCGCGGTGAACGTGCTCGATGCGCTGTGGGAGGCGGGGCAGGACCTCGGCGTGCGGATGGCCGGCTACCAGGCCCTCGACACCCTGCGCAGCGAGAAGGGCTACCGGCACCTCGGCCACGACATCGGCCCCGCCGACGACCCCTACGCCGCCGGCCTCGGCTTCACCGTCGCGCTCGACAAGCCGGGCGGCTTCGTCGGCCGCGACGCGCTCGCAGCCCACGACCCGCGCGCCCCGAAGCACCGCACGGTCTATGTCACCCTCGACGACCCGGACATCATGCTCGTGCACGACGAGGCTCTGCTGCGTGACGGCGTCGAGGTCGGGCGGCTCACGAGCGGCGCCTACGGCCACACGCTCGGGCGGGCGGTCGGCATCGCGATCGTCGACCCGGCGCTCGTCGACGTCGCCACCCTCGAGGCAGGGTCTGTCAACGGTGCCGGCAGCGGCGGCTTCGCCGTCGAGTGCCGCGGCATCGCCGTGCCCGCGACCGTGTCGCGGCGCCCCTTCTACGACCCGCGCGGCGAGCGCCTGCGCGGCTGACCCACAGGAGGCACCATGACCAGAACCGACGTGATCGTCATCGGCGCGGGGCTCGCCGGCCTGAGCGCCGCACGCGACCTCGCGGCCGGCGGCGCCGACGTGATCGTGCTCGAGGCGCGCGGCCGCGCCGGCGGGCGCGTCGAGCAGACGCTCATGCCCGACGGTCGGCCGATCCAGCTCGGCGGCGAGGTCATCGGCGACTCGCACGTTTCATACCGGCAGCTGGTCGCCGAGCTCGGGCTGACGATCGTGCCGAGCTTCACCGGCATTCCCGGCGAATCGACGTGGCTCATCAGCGAGGGACGCGTGCTGGGCGACGAGATGCCCTGGATGCCCGCCGCCGACCGCGCGATCTACGACCAGCTCGAGCAGCGGTTCGCGGGCCTCGCGGCCAGCGTCGACCCCGAGGATCCGTGGGCGCATCCCGACGCCGTCGCGCTCGACCGCCTCAGCGTCGGCGACTGGCTGCGGTCGGAGGGCGCAACGCCCGCCGTGCTACGCGCCATGGAGCTGCGCACGCTCGCCCTCGCCGACCCCTCGATCTGGCGCCGGTCGCTGCTCGCCGACCTGCGCAAGGAGGCCACCGCGGGGGCGACGGGGTTCTACGACTACGACGCGTGGGAGAGCTCGAAGGTGCTCGAGGGTTCGGCCACGGTCGCGCTGCGCATGGCAGACGAGCTGGGGCACCGCATCCGGTACGGAAGTGCCGTCGTCGCGATCGACGTGACCAGCGCGGGCGTCTCGGTGACGCTCGTCACGGGCGAGCGGCTGCACGCCGCCGAGGTCGTCTGCGCGCTGCCCGCCGGGCCGCTGCGCGACCTGCGCATCACGGGCGTGAGCGAGCCGTACTTGCGCGCTGCCACGCGCCGCCAGCACGCGCCCGCCGCGAAGCTCGTCACCGTGCACGCCACCTCGTTCTGGGAGGCCAACGGGCAGAACGGCACGGGCTTCTTCCAGCACACCCTGCTCGGCGGCACGTGGGTGCAGACGCACGGTGCCCTGTCGGCGCTCGTGCCCGTCGACCGCCTCGGGCCGTACCAGGCGTTGCCCGCCGCCGACCGCGAGGGTGCTCTGCTCGACGAGCTCGTCGCCGCCTACGGGCCCGAGGCGCGCGACACCCAGGCGGTGTTCGTGCGCGACTGGTTCGCCGACCCGTTCACGCAGGGCTACATCACGGCCTGGCGCCCGGGCGACCTCACCGCGGTCGGGCCGCTGCACGGCTCGCACGAGCCGCCGTTCTGGCTTGTCGGGTCGGACCAGTGGGTGTGCGGCTACATGGAGGGCGCCGTGCGCACCGGCCGCGGCGCGGCCGCGCAGCTGCTCGCGCGCTGAGCCTGCTCGGCGCGGGGCGTACCTAGCCGAACAGACCGATGACGAGGCCGACGAGCGTGTAGTTGAGCACGTCGCTGCCGACCTCGATGATCCACACCTTGAGGCCGTGGCCGGCGAAGAGCCGGTGGCTGAGCGAGCTCGCGGCGGCGAATCCGATGCCCAGCAGCAGACCGGTGAGCAGGCCGCCGAGCGGCCCGACCGGCCCGGCCGCGAGGCCGACGAAGTAGATGACGGATGCCACGGCCACGACCTGCACGAGCGCGCCGAGCGCGGTGAGCCCGAATACGAGCGCCATGTTGTCGCCCCCGGGCGTCTCGTCGCCCTTGCCCATGGCCTTCCACCAGACGGGGAAGAAGGTCTTCGGGCCGAACCACAGGGCTCCGGCGAGGAAGGCGACGACGAAGGCGACGAGGATCGCCAGCCAGTTGAGCTCGAGAAGGAACATGGGCGCGACGCTACTGCACAGATGGATGCCCGGGCTAGGCTCTGGCCGACCGTGCGCTGGAGCATCCCGAACCGAAAGGCCACCCCCCATGGCAGAACGCAAGACCACCAAGAAGGTTGTTCGAGTCGAGGTCGACGAGTCGGCCTCCGAGCGGGCGGCGGCGTCGGACGCCCCGGCGTCGACCGACTGGAAGCCGAGCGCTGAGGCGAAGGGGCAGGCGACGGTGCTTCGCTGGGGCGCCGCGGCGTTCTGGGCCGGCGCCCTGATCGGCGAGGGTCTTGCGATCTACTGGCTGCTCTGGCTCGAGCCGTTCAAGCCCTCGGTGTCGGCGCCGTGGTACCTGAATTCAGAGACTGCGCTGTGGTTGCTGCTCGGCATGCTCGTCGGCATCGGCCTGCTCGCCGTCGCGGGCTCGCAGCTGTGGAAGAAGGCGAACGTGCTCGACCCGGCGAAGAAGTCGGAGCCGTTCCGCTTCTTCGTGCAGAACCAGCTGGGCGCCATCATCACGATGATCGCGTTCTTGCCGCTCATCATCCTGATCTTCCTGAACAAAGACATGGACGGCAAGCAGAAGGGCATCGCCGGTGCCGTCGGCATCGTCGTGCTCATCGTCGCGACGCTGCTCGGCGCCTCGTTCAACCCGCCGTCGGTCGAACAGTACGCCAACGAGGGTCAGATCCCCGAGTACACCGCGATCGTGCAAGAGCTCACGGGGGCCGACTACGTCACGTGGACCCAGAGCGGCGACGTGTACCACCTGTGCCTCGACGCCTCCGCGGTCAACCGCGTGTCGGCCGACGGTGCGATCTACGAGGGCACGGTGGATGCCGCGCACGCCGACGGCAAAGACGGTCTGACCCTGCAGGTCGAGCAAGAGCTCGGCGAGTGCGGCCTGCCCGCACCGGAGAACCTCGACGAGCTCGAGACCGAGATCCGCGAGCTGCGCGAGACCGTCGAAGTCGACAACGCGCCCGTCGAGGACGCGCCCGTCGAGGAGCCGGCCGAGGAGCCGGCCGGCTGAACGTCAGTCCTGCGCCAGGCGACGACCGGCGGGTTCGCCGCTTAATGTTGAACCATGTTCTTTCGACGCCTCGTGGCTCGCACGTTCTGGGCCTTCAGCCGCTGGAGGCTCGTCTCCGAGCCCGCACCCGATCGCCCGACCGTGCTCATCGGGGCGCCCCACACCTCGAACTGGGACTTCGTGTTCATGCTCGCCATCGCCTGGCGGCTCGACATGCGCTTTCGCTGGCTGGGCAAGAAGAGTCTGTTCCGCGGTTGGCGCGGGCCCATCATGCGGGCCTGGGGCGGCATACCCGTCGACCGCGAGTCGCCGGCCGCGGTGGTCGGGGAAGTGCTGGAGAGCATCCGGGCCGGTGAGATCTTCGGTCTCGTCGTCACCCCCGACGGAACGCGCAAGGGCCACACGCACTGGAAGTCAGGCTTCTACCGCATCGCGCGGGAGGCGGGGCTGCCGCTGACGCTCGGCTACGTCGACCGCACCACGATGACGACCGGGCTCGGCCCGACGATCGAGCTCACGGGCGATGTGTCGCGCGACATGGACGTCATCCGCGCCTTCTACGCCGACAAGTCGGGCGTGAAACCCGAGCACCGGGTCGAGCCGCGACTGCGCGAAGAGCTCGCCTAGCCGGACCTCACACTCCGTCGTCGGCCAGCATGCTGACGACCAGCGCGATCATCAGTTCCTTCTCCTTCGGGTCGCTCATGGCGACCATCAGGGTCATCGCGGCGAGAGCGTTGTTCGAGATGCGAGGAACCCCGAGCACATTGCCCGAGCAGCCCATCCGGCGCGTGTGAGAATCGCCGCGTGAGCTTCTTGTTCCAGATCCTGGCTGATCTGCTCTTCGGGTGGCTCTGGTGGTTGATCCCTGACGAGGTTGATCGGCGCCGCGACCTCAAGCGATTCACCGAGGGTGAGGTGCGCTGTTCGATTCGCGCGGCTAAC
>LNFD01000101.1 GCA_001464255.1 Actinomycetales bacterium Ga0077552
CCCGTCGGGCCGATCAGCAGCGCCGCCAGGCCCTTCTCATCGCGCTCGTCGGCGCGGCCCTCGTGGCCGCGACGGTGCTGCGGCTCGCGCTCTTCTAGCGCCCGGCCGACAGGCAGTGAATCGGCGTCACGGAAGGTGACGGAAAGTTATCCACACGTGATTCCACAGTGGGGATAATCACACCAATGTAGTTCCGCAGAACTCCCGGTCAGCGCCAGCGGGTGGTCATGAGGAACCCGATGAACATGATGCCGAAGCCCACCATGATGTTCCACGGGCCGAGGCTCGGCACCGGCCACGAAGCTTGGCTCACGTAGTACACGAGGATCCAGATGAGCCCGATGAGCATGAACCCGAACATCACGGGCTTGAACCAGACCGGGTTGGGGGCGTCGTTGCCTCGGGGGGTCTCAGGGTTCTCGGCGTTGCGCGCAGTAGACCGTGCCATGAGCGCCAGTCTAGCCCGCGAGGCGGGACAGCTCTTGCGCCTATAATCGTGGGATGCACGACTCCGAGCCCGCCGAGACGCCTGAGCCGGCGCCCGCCGCCGACACGGCGGCCGCGCCCACGCGCTCAGCAGCACGGCGGCGCTCCGCTGCCGCGACCCGTCTGAGCGTCACGGGCGTGCTCGGCGAGATCCTCGTCACCGCGGGCGTCGTCGTCATGCTCTTCCTCGGCTGGTACATGTGGCTCAACGACATCACAGCCGGTGCCGAGCAGCAGCAGGCGGCCGAGGAGGTGCAGCAAGAGCTGCAGGAGCAGTGGGAGCGCGGCGAGTCGACCGCGGAGCGCCCGGTCGACCCGGGGGAGCCCGTGATCTCCGCAGCCCCCGCCGAGGAGGGCGAGGTCTTCGGTACGCTTATCGTGCCCCGCTTCGGGCCCGATTGGGTGCGCTCGATCGCCTCGGGCGTCGACGTCAAGACCGTGCTCAACAGCTACACGGTGGGGGTAGGGCACTACACGCAAACCCAGATGCCGGGTGAGATGGGAAATTTCGCGCTCGCAGGACATCGCCGTACTTACGGAGCGGCATTCGGCGATATTGACAAACTCCGGCTCGGCGACCGCATCTACGTCGAGACGGTCGACGGCTGGTACGAATACGTCTTCCGCGGCCTCGAGTACGTCTGGCCCACGGGCGTCGAGGTGCTCGAGCCGGTTCCGGCCGCGCCCGGCGTCGCACCGACCGACCGGGTGCTCACGATGACGAGCTGCAACCCGCGCTTCTCGACCGCCGAGCGCATCATCGCCTATGCGGTGTACGAGACCTGGTACCCGCGCGCCGACGGGCCTCCCGACGAGATCTCCGGCGTCGTGCAGGCGCGGGGCTGAGCGATCATGACGACCTGCGAGGTGCTCTGATGTACGCGGCGCTGTGGCGCATCCTTCCCGGACCGGTGTGGGTGCGCATCCTGATCGTCATCGTGCTCGTTGCGGTCGTGCTCGTCGTGCTCGTCGAGTGGGTCTTCCCGTGGGCGGCCGACACGCTGCTGCCGCAAGACTCGACGGTCGGAGGCTGATCGCATGCGCGTGCTCGTGATCGACAACTACGACAGCTTCGTCTACACGCTCGACGGCTACCTGCAGCAGCTGGGTGCCGAGACGACGGTGGTGCTCAACGACGTCGTCGATGCCGACGGCGCTGCGGCGCTCATCGCCGACTTCGACGCCGTGCTCATCTCTCCCGGGCCGGGCAACCCCGCCTCGGCGGGCATCTCCATCCCGGTCGTGCACGCGGCGCTCGCCGCGGGGAAGCCCCTGCTCGGGGTGTGCCTCGGCCACCAGGCGATCGCCGAGGCGCTCGGCGGTGTCGTGACGCACGCCGATGAGCTCACGCACGGCAAGACCTCGCAGATCGAGCACGAAGCCAGCGACTTCTTCGACGGCGTGCCGCAACCGTTCCGCGCAACGCGGTACCACAGCCTCGCGATCGTCGGCGGCACGGTGCCCGACGACCTC
>LNFD01000102.1 GCA_001464255.1 Actinomycetales bacterium Ga0077552
GCAGCTCGCGACGCTCGGGAACGACGTCGACGGGCATCCACCCCTCGGTCGCCGTCGAGATCTCGACCCACGCCGTGCGGTCGCTCTCGGCGAGCGAGATCGTGCCTCCGCCCTCGAGCGGGCCGTAGCCGAGCACGACGCGCGAGGGGAACTCGAGCTCGCGGGCGATGAGCGCCGCGGCGGTCGCGTACTGCTCCGCGTCGCCGACCATGGGGCGGTCGGTGAAGAGCGCGTCGAGGCGCTCGATCGAGTGCCCCGAGCGGCTCGGAGCCTCGTCCTCGCTGATGCCGTGGCTGAGGTAGCCCTCCGACCGGAGCGTCTCGAGGGCGCGCTGCAGCCTCGGCCCCGAGCCCTCGACGCCCACGAGCACGTCGTCGAGCCAGGTGCGCAGCGCCTCGGGCACGTCGGTGATTCCGGGCACGGCCGCCGTTCCCGGCACCGCCGTGGCGAGCGATGCGGTGGCGCGCGGCGGCACGACGGCGTCGAGCGTGTACTCGAGCCCGACGGGCACTCCCCCGACGAACGCCGCCGAGCCGGTCACCGCGTTGTAGACGAAGCGGTCGCGCAGGTCGGCGGCGTCTTCGCCCGCGATCGCGATGCGCCCGAACTCGCCGATCGTCGGCAGCCACACTCCCGTCGGCCGCCGCACCGCGATCGTCACCGCGACCGGCTCGCCCTCGGCCTGCGTGAGATCACGCTCGGTCGGGATGCGCACGAAGCGCCCCGAGGCGCTGTCGACCCGGTCGCTGCCCACGGCGAACACGGAGCCGTCGTAGCTGTCGAGGACGGCGAGGCGGATGCGCGAGCCCGAGGGCGCTCCCGTCACGGTGAGCGCGGTGGTCCGCGCGATGTCGGGGGCGAAGGATGCGCGGTAGGCGGCGAGCGGGCTCGGCTGGTCGAGCGGGTCGAAGGGTCGCTCGACGACCGTGCGCAGCACCGTGCGGTCGCCCGCGGGCGGGATGACCGCGACCGTCGCGGCACCGACCCCGCCCGCGATGAGCAGCAGGGCGATGCCGGCCGCGAGGGCCCGTGCGCCGAGCCACCGCGAGTCGCTCGATCCCGCGGAGGCGACGGCATCGGCGCGGCGGTGCCGGCGCCAGACCGCCATCCAGAGCAGCAGGGTCGTGGCGAGCGCGATCGCGGTCGTGATCGGCAGCAGGGGTTGCTCGGGCCCGAGCGCGACGGCGAGCGGGAACACGACGAGCGGCACGAGGGCCGCAAGCTCGCCTCGGTCGGTGCGCAGGGCGATCGTCAGGGTCGCGACGGGCCCGACGAGCAGCAGCACGAGGGCCGGCACGAGCAGAGCCTGGTAGGCCCCCACGGGGAGGTCGATCGTGAGCAGCTGCCGCCAGCCCACGACGACCCCGGCGTAGAGCTCGAGAAGGCCGGCGGGCTCCGGCAGCACGCCGTATACCGTGCGGCCGGGGACGGCGAGCGGCACGCCGACCACCGTGAACGCGGCGACCGTCGCGAGCAGCACGCCCCAGGCCGGCCAGCGTGCCAGGGCGCCGGCGAGGGCGATCGCCGTGCCGAGCGCGATCGCGGCGACCGCGAGCACCACGAATGCCGGGTCGCGGTAGATGGGCCACAGCACGAGGGCGATGATCGCCCAGGCCACGACCGTGAAGAGGGTCGCCGAGACGAGCACGGCCCGGCGTGCGCGCGGGCGGGCAGGCGGGCGGCGCACGGGCGGGCGGCGGCGCGCGGATGCTCTCACCACGATTGCGCCCCCTGCATGGCTCGCCGCAGATCGGAGAGCGAGCCGATCGTGACGACCGTGAAGGTTCCGAGCCGGCGTCGACCGGGGACGTGCTCGGGGTCGCAGACGATGACGACGACCTCGACGGCGGGCGGGAACCCGGCCGCGGCCGTGCGCAGGCGCGCGGGGGTGACGCTCGAGCCGACGACGAGGAAGGCGACCGAGACGCCGCGCGAGCCCTCCCCCGCGAGGCGCGAGACGTCGAGGATGCCGAGCGCGGCGGGCCCGTGCTCGACGACCGCGAGATCGTCGAGCAGCCGGGAGGGCGTGAGGGTCGCGAGCGGCCGGAGCGCGACGACCGCCCGCTTCGCGAACTCCGGGGTCACGGCGCTCACGACGACCGAGACCTCGCGCGCATCGCGGATCGCGCGGGCGCCGAGGCTGCCCGTGACGCTCACGGCGAGCTCGAACTCGTCGTCGGAGCCGAAGTCGATGCTCGCGATGCTGAGGGCGACGACGAGGTGGCTGCGCCGGGTCTCCTCGAACTGCCGCACCATGAAGGTGCCGGTCTTGGCCGTCGACTTCCAGTGGATGTGCCGCCGGTCGTCGCCGGGCACGTACTCGCGCAGAGCGTGGAAGGCCAGATCGCTCGGCGTGATGTCGCGCGTGGGCTGACCCTCGAGGTCGCGCACGAGCCCGCTCGAGGTGGAGGGGATGTCGATCGTGCGGGGATGCACGATGAGCTCGAGCCCCTCTGTCCAGACCAGCTCGCGGCGCACGAGGCCGATGGGGTCGGCCCGCACCGTGCGCACGGGGCCGAGCGCGAGCCGCCCGCGCCGCCCGGTCGGCACCGCGAGCTCGCGGTCGACGGTCGCGCCGGGCGCGAGCCCGGGGACCGAGACGGGGACGATCTCACGACCGACGGGCACGTCGACGATCTGGCCGAACGAGCGCCGGCGCGTCGAGTTGCTCACCCGCAGTCGGGCGATCGCCGGATCGCCGACCGCGACGCGCTGCGGCGGCGGGGCGAGCACGACCTCGAGCCGCGTGCGGCCGACGAGGTAGACCGCGGCGACGACGCCGAGCGTCGCACCCACGACCCCGAGCACGATGAGCTCGGTCCAGCCCCAGGCGTAGCCCGCCGCGAGAGCGATGGGCACGAGGGCGGCGACGGTCCAGCCCAGGGGCGTGACGACGGACGAGATCGCGAGCAGCACCGCGGCGACGGAACGACGCACAGCGCGACCGGCCCGCACGATCGCCACGAGCGCGTCGGCCGCCCATCCGGTGCGCTCGCCGACGATGCGCGTACGCGCCGTCGTGACGGTCGACCCGATGGTTGACTCGTCGACGGGGCGTCGCGCGCGCTCGGCGGCACCCGCGGCGGCGGACCCGCGGGGCCGGTCGGTCGGGGTGGTCGTCACACGGCGACCCGATCGCTCGGCGGCGGGGTCTCGACGAGGATCTGCGCGATGACCGTGGGCGCGGTGACCCCGTCGAACTCCGATTCGGGGTCGAGGCCGAGCCGGTGCGCGAGCACGGGCTCGGCGAGCGCCTTGACGTCGTCCGGCACCACGTAGTGCCGGCCCTGCATGGCCGCGAAGGTCTTGGCGCATCGCACGAGCGCGAGGGCACCGCGCACGCTCGCCCCGAGCCGCACATCCGGGTGCGATCGGGTCGCGTCGACGAGGCGGGCCACGTAGTCGGTGATGACGGGATCGATGTGCACCGTGCGCGCCACGGCGATCATGTCGCGCACCACATCGAGCTCGACGACGGGCTCGAGCACGGTGGCGCGCGGTCCGCCCGCGGCGTCCAGGATGCGCACGGTCGCCGCATGGTCGGGGTAGCCGATCGCCGTCTTCATGAGGAAGCGGTCGAGCTGCGCCTCGGGCAGGCGGTAGGTGCCCGCCTGCTCGATCGGGTTCTGCGTCGCGATGACGAGGAACGGCGCCGTCACGGGGTGCGTGACACCGTCGATCGTGACGTGCCCCTCCTCCATGACCTCGAGCAGCGCCGACTGCGTTTTCGGGCTCGCGCGGTTGATCTCGTCGGCGAGCACGATCGTGGCGAACACCGGCCCGCGGTGGAACTCGAACTCGCCCGAGCGCTGGTCGTAGACGGTCATGCCCGTGATGTCGCCGGGCAGCAGGTCGGGCGTGAACTGCACGCGCGTCGTGGTGCCCCGGATGCTCTGCGCGAGCGCCCGTGCCATCGAGGTCTTGCCGGTGCCGGGCACGTCCTCGAGCAGCAGATGGCCCTCGCTCAGCAGCGCGGTGAGGCTGAGTCGGATCACGTACGCCTTGCCCAGCACGACGTGCT
>LNFD01000103.1 GCA_001464255.1 Actinomycetales bacterium Ga0077552
CCGGTCATGGTCAGCCCCCGCGACGTCGTCGCCGCCGGTCTGCCCGACCCCGCCACGCTGGGCCCCCGGATGACCGGCAAGACCTGCGCGGGCCTCTGGGTCACCGGCACGGGCGTCGACGGCTCGCCCCGCGCGGTGTACCTGTACCACGTGAGCGACAACGAGTGGACGATGGCCGAGTACGAGAGCCAGTGCGTCGTGTGGCAGACGGCGCTCAACCCCGTCATCGCTCTCGAGCTGCTCGCCTCGGGCGCGTGGAGCGGCGCGGGCGTGCTCGGCCCAGAGGCCTTCGACGCCCAGCCCTTCCTCGACCTCATGGCACGGTCCGAGAGCGAGGGCGGCTACGGCCAGGCCTGGGGCATGGAGGAGCGCACGCCCGTCGCGTGATCGCGACCGTCGACACCGTCGATGCCGCCTAGCATCGCTGGTGTGACCCCTTCTGATGCGACCGTGCCAGACCTGACCCCCGCGGGTCGCAACTGGGCGGGCAACGTGGCGTTCGCCGCACCGCGATTCGCCGAGCCGTCGACGATCGCCGAGCTCACCGACCTCGTCGGCGGCGCGTCGGCGGTGCGCGCGATCGGCTCGCGGCACAGCTTCACCCGGCTCGCCGACAGCGACGACCTCATGGTGTCGGTCGCGGCGCTGCCGGGCGAGCTCGAGATCGACGCCGACCGGCGGGTCGCCTCGGTGCCCGCGGGGTGGCGGTACGCCGCGCTCGCGCGCGAGCTCGAGTCGCGCGGGTGGGCGCTCGGCGCCATGGCATCGCTGCCGCACATCTCGGTCGCCGGGGCCGTCGCGACGGGCACCCACGGCTCGGGCGATGCAGCGGGCTCGCTCGCGAGCGCCGTCGTCGGCCTCGACATCCTCCGCGCCGACGGCGAGCTCGTGCGCGTGCGGCGCGATGCCCCCGACTTCCCCGGGTCGGTCGTCGCGCTGGGCATGCTCGGGGTCGTCACGCGCGTCGAGCTCGCCATCGAGCCGAGCTACGCCATGACCCAGGTCGTCGATCTCGGCCTGCCGTGGGCCTCGGCCCTCGAGAGCCTCGACGCCGTCATGGGCTCGGCCGACAGCGTGAGCCACTTCACCCGGTGGGATGATCCGACCCGCATCGATCAGGTCTGGCGCAAGTCGCGCGTGGTCGAGGGCGGGCCCGCGGTGCCCGAGCCGCTCGACGCACGCGGTGCATCCGCTCGCCGGCCAATCGGCCGCGTCGTGCACCGACCAGTCGGGCACGGCGGGCCCGTGGTTCGAGCGGCTCCCGCACTTCCGGGCCGAGTTCACGCCCTCGCACGGCGACGAGCTGCAGAGCGAGTACTTCGTGCCGCGCGACCGCGCCCTCGACGCCCTGCAGGTGATGCGCGAGATCGGCCCGAGCATCGCGCCCCTGCTCTTCGTGAGCGAGATCCGCAGCATCCGCGCCGACGACCTCTGGCTGAGCGGCAGCTCGGGTCACGACTCCATCGGCCTGCATTTCACGTGGATGCCCGACGAGCCCGCGGTGCGCGCGATGCTGCCCCGCATCGAGTCGGCGCTCGCGCCGTTCGGAGCGCGACCGCACTGGGGCAAGGTCTTCACGATGGACTCCGTCGCGCTCGCCGAGCGCTACCCGCGTTGGCACGATGCCCGAGCGCTGCGCGAGCGGTGGGACCCGCGCGGGGTGTTCCGCAACGCCCTGCTGCGGCAGTGGGGGTTCTGAGGCGACGACGCGGGGCCGGCGACGCAGCGGCGTCGATTCAGGCGCGGGCGCTCAGCCGCACGAGGCTCCAGCTCTCGGGCGGCAGCGTGAGGGCGGTGCTCCCCTCGCCCACGACGATGCCGTCGAGCCGCACCGGCGCGGCCTCGGCGACCTCGGCGGGCGTGCGGCGCGGGCCGTGGTGGTCGGCGCGCAGCGTGAGCGCCTCGACGAGCCCGACATGGGTGAAGCCGAGGTGGTCGAGCGCCGTGGTGACGGGCTCGGCCGCGCGGTTCGTCACCGCGAGCACGAGCTCGCCGGCCTCGGTGTTCCAGACGACGGCGGCCGAGAGCGCATCGACCTCGTCGTGCCGCGCGGTCGTCAGGCGGGGCGAGTCGAGACGGGCATCCAGGGCCGTGCCGCGCGCGTGACGGGCGAGCAGCGCGATCGGCGCGAACGTCGTCTGCCGCCACGCCTCGCCACCGGGCTCGGTCATGATCGGGGCGATGACGTTGACGAGCTGGGCGAGGCACGCGACCCCGACCCGGTCGGCGTTGCGCACGAGCGTCGTGAGCAGATCGGCCACGACGACGGCGTCGAGCGCCGAGTAGACGTCTTCGATGAGGCGCGGGCGCTCGCGCAGCTCGAGGTTCGTCTCGCCCGCGAAGTCGTCGATGTACCAGACGTTCCACTCGTCGACCGAGAGGCGGATGCGCTTGGTCGAGTGCCGCCGCGCGGCGACCGCGTCGGCCGTCGCGATGACCTCGTGCAGGAAGGCCTCGAAAGCGGCGCCCGAGGCGAGGAAGCTCGCGCGGTCGCCCTCGCGCTCCTGGTAGTAGGCGTGCACCGAGATGTAGTCGACGTCGTCGAAGGCGTGCTCGAGCACGACCCGCTCCCACTCGCCGAAGGTCGCCATGTCGCGCGCGCTGCTGCCGCAGGCGACGAGCTCGATGCTCGGGTCGACGCGGCGCATCGCCTGCGCGGCCTGGCTCGCGAGCGCGCCGTACTCGGCGGCCGAGCGGTGCCCGATCTGCCACGGGCCGTCCATCTCGTTGCCGAGGCACCAGAGCCGGATGCCGTGCGGCTGCTCGGCGCCGTTCGCGCGCCGGCGATCGCTCAGCGTCGTGCCGCCCTCGATGTTGCAGTACTCGACGAGGTCGGCGGCCTCGGCGGCGCCGCGCGTGCCGAGGTTGACCGCGATCATCGGCTCGACGCCCGCGAGCGCGCACCAGCGCACGAAGTCGTCGGTGCCGACGGTGTTGGGCTCGATCGAGCGCCAGGCCAGGTCGACGCGCGTCGGTCGCTCCTCGCGCGGCCCGACCCCGTCCTCCCAGCGGTAGTTCGAGACGAAGTTGCCGCCGGGGTAGCGCACGACCGTCGTGCCGAGCTCGCGGGTCAGCGCGACGACGTCGCCGCGCCAGCCCTCCGCATCGGCGGTCGGGTGGTCGGGTTCGAAGATGCCCGTGTACACGGCCCGCCCGAGGTGCTCGACGAACGAGCCGAACAGCCGGGGATCGACCGCCCCGACCTCGAACGCGGGGTGAAGGGTGATGCGCGCCTGCGCCGTCATGCGGGCCTCCGGAGGGGTCGGCGCCACTCATTTGACGCTCACGACAACATATCGCGCCGTCCGCGTCGCGCCGCTTAGGCTGACGCTATGACGGATGCTGCGGACGCGGTCGAGGCCGCCCAGAAGGCCCTCGACGACGCGAAGGCGGCGCTCGCCGCCGCCGAGGCCGCTGCGCAGGCCGCCGCGCAGACGGCCGCGGCGACGGCCGCCGAGCCGGTCGCGCCTGCGGCGGGCGCCGCGCATCCCGAGGGCCCGCTCGATGCGGAGCGCGTCGCGACGATCCGCGCCGGCTACCAGGTCGAGGGGGCGGCGCTCGAGATGGGGGCGCTCGTCAACGGCGAGGCGATGCCCGACGTGCCCGTGCGCATCCCGATCGCCATGACCAACCGCCACGGCCTCGTCGCCGGGGCGACCGGCACGGGCAAGACCAAGACCCTGCAGGTGCTCGCCGAGCAGCTGAGCGCCGCGGGCGTGCCCGTCTTCGCCGCCGACATCAAGGGCGACCTCAGCGGCATCGCCGTGGCCGGGCAGAGCAGCGAGAAGCTGCTCGCGCGAACCGCGGGCATCGGCCAGCAGTGGCAGGGCACGGCCCACCCCACCGAGTTCTACTGCCTCGGCGGCATCGGCCACGGCGTGCCCGTGCGGGCGACCGTCTCGAGCTTCGGGCCGCTCATGCTCAGCAAGGTGCTCGGCCTCAATGCGACGCAGGAGTCGAGCCTCGGCCTCGTCTTCCTCTACGCCGACCAGAACGGCCTGCCGCTCGTCGGGCTCGACGACCTGCGGGCCGTCATCCAGTTCCTCACGAGCGACGAGGGCAAGCCCGAGCTCGCCGAGCTCGGCGGGCTCAGCAAGGCGACCGCGGGCGTCATCCTGCGCGAGCTCATCACCTTCGCGGCCGAGGGCGCCGACGTCTTCTTCGGCGAGCCCGAGTTCGACACGGCGCACTTCCTGCGCACGACGGCCGACGGCCGCGGCATCGTGAGCCTGCTCGAGGTGCCGGGCGTCGCCGACAAACCCGCACTGTTCTCGACCTTCCTCATGTGGCTGCTCGCCGACCTGTTCAACGACCTGCCCGAGGTCGGCGACCTCGACAAGCCGAAGCTCGTGTTCTTCTTCGACGAGGCGCACCTGCTGTTCAAGGACGCGTCGAAAGACTTCCTCGCCGCCATCACGCAGACCGTGCGCCTGATCCGCTCGAAGGGCGTCGGCATCTTCTTCGTCACGCAGTCGCCGAAGGACGTGCCGGGCGACGTGCTCGCGCAGCTCGGCTCGCGCGTGCAGCACCAGTTGCGCGCCTTCACGCCCGACGACGCGAAGGCCCTCAAGGCCGCCGTCTCGACCTACCCCAACAGCGGCTACGAGCTCGACGAGGTGCTCACGACGCTCGGCATCGGCGAGGCGATCGTCACGGTCATGAACGAGAAGGGCGCTCCCTCGCCGGTCGCGTGGACGCGGCTGCGGGCTCCGCAGGGCTCGATGGATCCCGCGCCCGCCGACGTGGTCGCGGCGACCATCGCGGCCTCGCCCCTCATGGCGCAGTACGGGCAGGCCGTCGATCGCGAGTCGGCCTACGAGCTGCTCACCGGCCGCATGAACGCCGCCGCCGATGCCGAAGCCGCGCGTGAGGCTGCCGAGGAGGCCGCGCAGCAGAAGGATGCGGCGCGTGAGGAGTATGAGAAGGCCCTGCGCGACCTGCAGAAGACGGAGCGCACGACGACGCGCACGACGAACCGTCGCACGGCGAAGCCCGCACCCGGTGTCGGCGACGTGCTCGGCGATGTGCTCGGCTCACGAACGGGTCAGACCGTCATCCGTGAGGTCGTGCGCGGCATCTTCGGCACCCTCGGGCGGCGCTGACACGAACTCTTCAGGGCAGGAAAAGTCGTGCGCCGAGCGCGAAGTTGTGCCAGCATTTTCGTACGCCGGTTACCCGACTGAGAACCGTGCGAACGAGAAGGGTTCTCTTGTGGAGCCATCTGTGCCGGACACCCCCTCCACTGGCGCAGCGGATGCCGGTCTCCACCTCGAAGCCACCCTCGACCAGCTCGCCGACGGGCTGGTGTTGATCGATCGAGAGTGGCGCTACACCTATCTCAACCGTGCGGCAGAGCAGTACATGAGGCTCACGAGCGAGCAGATCGTGGGCAGGACACTATGGGAACTATTTCCCGACGCGGCCACGAACGACTTCGGCGAGCCTATGCGCCGCGCGATGAAAGAACGGACGGTCACGTACGTACGCGCCTACCATTCGGCACTCGAACTCTGGCTGGAGACACGCATCTACCCGACTGCCGACGGTATCGCGGTGCACTTGCGCGATGTCTCGGACATCGAGCGCCAGCAGCGTGAACTCGACGATGCGGTCGACCGCGCCTTGCGAATGACCGCGTTGCTCGACATCTCGAATGAGGCCTTCATCACCGAAGATCTGGACTACCACGTGACCTATTGGAACCGGGGAGCAGAGCAGATTTACGGCTGGACCAGGGAGGAGGCTGTCGGCCGCGACATCCGCACGCTCATCTACGACGAGGCGACGCACTTCGAGAAGGCAGCGGCAGAACTCGCCTCGACCGGGAGGTGGTCGGGAGAGCTCCACCAGCGGGCGAAGGACGGACGCCGAATCGTCGTGGCATGCCGGTGGCAGGCCGTCCTGGACGAGCAAGGCCGACCGTCGAGTTACTTCGCCGTCAACTCAGCGGGAGGTCGAGAGCCGCGCGCGTCGGCTCGAAAGCCTCGGCACGCTCGCCGGCGGCATCGCGCATGATCTGAACAACGTGCTCACCCCGGTGCTCATGTCTGTGCAACTGCTCAAGACCATGACGCCGTCCCCCGAGCAAGCGGAACTGCTCGAGGGGATGCAGTCGGCGATCATCCGCGGGGCCGACATGATCAGCCAAGTGCTGTCATTCGCCCGGGGGGTTGAGGGGGCTCGTGATCTGGTGCAGGCTCGGGCTCTCATCGATGAGCTCCGCAAGCTCACCCTGGCTGTGCTCCCGAAGTCGATTGAGGTCGTCATCGTCGACGACGAGGTGCCACCGATGATCGGGGACGCGACTCAGATCCTGCAGGTGATCGGGAAC
>LNFD01000104.1 GCA_001464255.1 Actinomycetales bacterium Ga0077552
TCGGCGCGAGCGGCTCGGGCAAGTCGACCCTCCTGCGGTGCATCAGCCTGCTCGAGCAGCTCGACGACGGCCGCATCTGGCTCGACGACCTCGACATCTCCGACCCCCGCGTCGCCCCCGATCGGGTGCGCGCGCGCATCGGCATCGTCTTCCAGCAGTTCAACCTCTTCCCGCACCTGCGCGTCATCGACAACGTCGCGCTCGCCTCCCGCCGCGTGCTGCGGGTGCCGCGGGCCCAGGCCGACGCCGCGGCGCTCGCCCTGCTCGACCGCGTGGGCCTCGCCGACAAGGCGCAGGAGTACCCCGACCGCCTCTCGGGCGGGCAGCAGCAGCGCGTCGCGATCGTGCGCGCCATCGCGACGAGCCCCGAGCTGCTGCTGCTCGACGAGATCACCTCGGCGCTCGACCCCGAGCTCGTCACCGAAGTGCTCGACCTCGTGCGCCAGCTCTCTGGCGAGGGGACGACGATCGTCATGGCGACTCACGAGATGGCGTTCGCGCGCGATGTGGCCGACCGCGTCGTCTTCCTCGACGGGGGAGTCATCGTCGAGGAGGGACGCTCCGCCGATGTCTTCGAGCATCCGCGCGAGGAGCGCACGCGGGCGTTCCTGTCGCGGTTCATCGGCCCCGGCGGGAGCGGGAGCTCAGTCGCCTGATTCGTCGCGCAGAGCGATCGCGATCGCGGCGATCTCGTCGGGCCCGACGCGGCAGCATCCGCCGATCGCGGTCGCGCCCGCGTCGCGCCACCGAGCGATGCGGTCGGGCGTGGGCCCTGCGACGCCCTCCCATCGCCGCGTCGCCGCGTTCCAGGTCTCGCCGCTGTTCGGGTAGATGACGATCGCCTTGCCGGTCGAGCGCCGCGCCGCGCGGATCGCACCGTCGACCTGATCGGGGTGCGAGCAGTTGATGCCGACCGCGACGATCTCGTCGACGTCGTCGGCGTCGGCGAACGCGTCCGCGAGAGATCCGCCGTCGCGCAGGCGCCCCTCGGCGACGGTGAACGAGATCCAAGCGGGCACACCCGAGCCGGCGACGAGGTCGAGCAGCGCGCGCGACTCCTCGCGCGTTGGTATGGTCTCGATCGCGAGCAGATCGGCGCCCGCATCGGCGAGTATCGCCAACCGGCGCTCGTGCCACCGGCGCAGACCCTCCCGATCGAGGTCGTAGTCACCGGTGTACTCAGAACCGTCGGCGCGGGCGGCGCCGTACGGCCCGACGGATGCCGCGACGAGACCCGTGGGACGGGTCGCGTCGCGCGCCTCCCGCGCAAGCGCGACGCTGCGGCGCAGCAGCACCTCGCCGTCAGCGGCGTCGATGCCGATCGCCGCGAGGCCCTCGAACGAGACCTGGTACGACGACGAGATCGCGACCATCGCCCCCGCCGCGAAGTAGTCGCGGTGGGCATCCCGAATCACCGTCGGATCGTCGATCAGCAGTCGCGCACTCCACAGGCTGCCGGTCAGATCATGGCCGAGTGATTCGAGATGACTGCCGAGACCACCGTCGAGCACGGTGCGCGGTGCGAGGGTCGGGGGGAGCACACGATCATTGTCGAGCAGTCGCGCTCGCAGCGCCCAGCGCGGCGTCATGCATCGTCACAGGAGACCGATCGGTGCACTACACTGGAAGAGACATCACGTCTCCCCGGGGGTTCTCGACCGGGTCAGAGTTCGGGGTGATCATCGGCCCTCACGTCTTCGGCGGGGCCGAAGCTCTCTTCGCGGCCGCTCCGGCAGTGCCGCGTGGTATCCGTCAGCACCCGAGGAGGGGCATGGCCCAGACCGGCCAGCGTCAGAGGAAGAACTCGTCGACGCGTCAGGCATCCACCCGTCGTCGGCGTCCGCTCGACGAGCAGGGCATCATCCCCATCCTCGCGCGCGCCGTGCGCGAGGTCGAGAGCGCCGCCGAGCGCGGCGCCAAGGTGAGCCCCTCGAACCGTACGAAGTTCCAGGTCGCCGCGCTGCTCGTGCGCGAGGAGCGCGCGCGGGTGAAAGACGACCGCGAGGTGCCCGACAGCGAGCGCGCCGAGGTGCTCAAGCGACTCGACGGCCTCGCCGGCATCATGGCGAAGACTGCTGCCCGCGACACCTCCCTCATCACGCTGCTCGCCCCCGAGGCGAAGGTCAGCGACGCCGCGAAGGCGCTGCGTCGCGACATGCTGCTCGCTTCGGGCGCCGAGCTCGAACCGGATGACCTGCTCATCGTCACCGAGCCCGTGGCCGTGGCCCCCGAGGTCGCCAAGCAGGTCGTGCCGAAGTCGGTCAAGCAGGCCCAGCTCGCCAACCCCTTCCTCGCGCCCGACCTCTCGGCGCTCGAGCCCGTGCCCGCATCGACGGCGGGCCGCCTGGCGAACTGGGAGCTCATCGAGCCCCTCTTCCGCTCCTTCGAGTACGGCGCGGGCGGCCAGGCCGCGTCGATGCCGCTGCCCGAGACGGGCTCGCTCGTCACGCCCGGCGGTATGGAGCTCATGCGCCACCAGGCGCGCCTCATCGAGTCGGTGCGCCGCGGCCACCGTACGTTCCTGCTCGCCGACGAGCCGGGCCTGGGCAAGACGGCGCAGGCTCTCATGGCCGCGAACGTCGCCGGCGCCTTCCCGCTGCTCGTCGTCGTGCCGAACGTCGTGAAGACGAACTGGGCGCGCGAGGTGCAGCGCTGGATCCCGCAGCGTTCGAGCACGGTCGTGCACGGTGATGGGGAGGACCTCGACGCGTTCAGCGACGTCGTCATCGTCAACTACGAGATCCTCGACCGCCACGTCGGGTGGCTCGGCCGGTTCGGCTTCAAGGGCATGGTCGTCGACGAGGCGCACTTCATCAAGAACGCCACCTCGCAGCGGTCCCGCCACGTGCAGTCGCTCGCGCAGAACATCCGGGTGCTGCACCCGAAGGCCCTCATGATGGCGCTCACGGGCACGCCGCTCATCAACCAGATCGAGGACTTCCGCATGATCTGGAAGTTCCTCGGCTGGATCGACGACAAGAAGCCCCTGGGCCGCCTCATGGCCTCGCTCGAGGAGACCGAGCTGACGCCGGCCGATCCGGGCTTCTTCGCCGCGGCCCGCCAGTGCGTCATCGAGATGGGCATCGTGCGACGCAAGAAGGTGGATGTCGCGGCCGACATCCCCGCCCGCCGCATCGCCGACATCCCCGTCGAGCTCGACGACGATGTCGCGCGCTCGATCCGCGCCTCGGAGGAGGCCCTCATCGGCCGCCTTGTCGAGCGCTACCGCCGCGTGGTCGCCGCGCGCGAGGTCAAGCCCATTGGCATCGACCGCGACCTGGTGCGTCTCGTTGCGACGGCCGAGCTCGAGGAGTCGAAGCAGGCCACGGGCGGCGACAACGTGTTCACGATGGTGCGCAAGATCGGTACCGCGAAAGCCGTTCTCGCGGCCGACTACACGGCTCAGCTCGCCCGTAACGTCGGCAAGGTGGTCTTCTTCGCGAAGCACATCGACGTCATGGATGCCGCAGAGGCGCACTTCGCCTCGGTCGGGCTTCGGTCGGTGAGCATCCGCGGCGATCAGAGCCCGAAGGCGCGCCAGGAGGCCATCGACGGCTTCACGAACGACCCGGACGTGAGCGTGATCGTCTGCTCGCTGTCGGCGGCGGGTGTGGGCATCAATCTGCAGGCGGCGTCGAACGTCGTGCTGGCAGAGCTCTCGTGGACCTCGGCCGAGCAGACGCAGGCGATCGACCGCGTGCACCGCATCGGTCAAGAGCTGCCGGTGACGGCCTGGCGCATCCTGGCCGCGCAGACGATCGATGCCCGCATCGCCGACCTCATCGACTCGAAGGCGGGGCTCGCGGCGCGGGCGCTCGACGGCAGCGACGAGCAGGTCGTGGCCGAGGGCACCGTGCAGGTGCAGGCGCTCATCGCGATGCTCACCGACGCCCTGGAGGCCCGCGCGGCTGCGTAGGTCGCCGCGCACATCATCGTCGGCAGGGTTTGTCCACTCCTCCGCGCGCCGAACGCGCCGCCGACCGCAGCGATCGTCGGGGATCCGCTCCGGGTGCGGTGGCGGCTGGGCGACCTCTCCCGCCTTCCAGAAATGCGGAAGGTGCTGACACCGATTCGCTGAGTTCCGCATTTCTGGAAGGGCCGCGAGTGCTCTCCGCCCAGAGAGCGCGAATCAGGGGGACGACAGGCTGGGCGCGGCGGAACGGGGCGGGACCGCTCAGCGCTTGGTGGCGCGCTCGGCGGAGACGAGGTAGGCGACCGCGGCGAGCGGGATGGGCAACCACGAGGGCCGGTTGCGGGCTTCGTACATCGCCTCGTAGACCGCCTTGTCGAGCTCGAAGGCGTCGAGCAGGGCGCGGTGCTCGCGCAGGTCGAGTCCGCACTCGGCGATGTAGCCGTCGAGGAAGGCCGCGCGGGCCTCGCGCGCCCAGTCCTCGCGGGCGGCCTCGAGCGCGAGGGCGTCGAGGTCGAGCGAGGCGGTGTCGATGGCTCCGGCGGCGGCGCGACTGGTGCCGCGCAGCGAGCCGACCGCGTAGTCGAACGAGCGCAGCATGCCCGCGACATCGCGCAGGGGCGAGTCGACGCGTGTGCGCTCCGCGAGCGGGCGCAGCGGTTCGCCCTCGAAGTCGACGAGCAACCACTCGCCGCTCGGGCGCCGCAGCACCTGACCGAGGTGGTAGTCGCCGTGGATGCGCTGCAACGCCGGCCACGGAGACTCGCGCGCGGCGTCGTAGACCGCCTCGATCGCGGGGCGCAGCTCGCGCAGCTGCGGCACATCCGACATCGCCACGGCGAGCCGCTGGTGCCAGCCCGCCACGAAGCCCACGATGTCGCCGAGCGTCGGCTCGCGCGACGGCATGCAGGCTGCGAGCGCGGTGTGCACCTCGGCCGTGACGCGGCCCAGGCGCTCGGCGTCGGCGGCGAACGACTCGCCCTCCTCGGCGGCCTCGAGCGCGAGGGGCCAGCCGTCGCGCACGCCCGGCACGAACTCCTGCGCGAACGCGAGGTGCCCCGTCGAGGGCTCGTCGGTGTGGGTGTCGGAGCCGTGCGGGTCGATCCAGGTCGCGGTCAGTGAGCCGAGCATCCGCGGCACCGAGCGGTTGCCCGCACTCGTGAGCGCCGACTGCAGCACGACGTCGGGGTTCTC